>NZ_JBFUJP010000002.1:0-178104 GCF_056401315.1 Rhodococcus sp. P4_F5
AGGTGCACGCCGCGCGTTCGTCGGTCAGCGGGAAGCTCAGGCGCCGTAGCCGGGCGGCATCAGGATGGACTTGAGCTCGCAGTACTCGTCGAGTCCCTCGGGGCCGTTCTCGCGGCCGATGCCGGAGTTCTTGTAGCCGCCGAACGGCGAGCCCGGATCGAAGGCGTACCAGTTGATTCCGTAGGTGCCGGTGCGGACCTGCTTGGCGACCTCGAGGCCCTTCTCGATGTCGGTGGTGTACACCGAGCCGGCCAGGCCGTAGTCGGAGTCGTTGGCGATCGCGATGGCCTCCTCGACGGTGTCGTAGGCGATCACCGACAGGACGGGTCCGAAGATCTCCTCGCGGGCGATCGTCATCGAGTTGTCGACGTCGGCGAAGATGGTCGGCTCGACGAAGAAGCCCGTCTCCAGGCCGGCCGGCACGCCGCCGCCGACGACGACGCGGGCGCCCTCCGCCTTGCCCTTCTCGATGTAGCCGAGGACCTTGTCACGCTGCGCGGCGGTGATGATCGGGCCGAGCTGCGCGGCCGGGTCGTCCGGCATGCCCATCGGCAGGAAGCCGACGAAGTTGGCCATGGCCTCGACGATCTCGTCGTAACGCGAGCGYGGCGCCAGGATGCGGGTCTGGCCGACGCACGCCTGGCCGGAGTTCATCAGGCCCGACAGCACCAGCATCGGCATGGTCGCCGGGACGTCCATGTCCTCGAGCAGGATCGCGGCGGACTTACCGCCGAGCTCGAGGGAACAACGCTTGAGGTTCTGCGCGGCGATGGCGCCGATCTTGCGGCCGACCGCGCTGCTGCCGGTGAAGGTGATCTTGTCGACGTCGGGGTGCGAGACCAGGTACTCGCCGGTGGGGGCGCCACCGGGGACGATGGACAGCACGCCCTCCGGCAGGCCGGCCTCGGCGAAGATCTCCGCGACGAGGTTGGCGTTCATCGGGGTTTCCGGCGCGGGCTTGAGCACCATGGTGCAGCCGGAGATGATGGCCGGCGCCAGCTTGTTGACCAGCAGGAACAGCGGGACGTTCCAGGCGATGACGGCGGCGACGACGCCGACCGGCTCACGCAGGACCTTGCAGACGCCGAACGGTCCGGTGCGCTCCTCCTCCCAGGAGAACGACTCGGCCAGTGCCGCGTAGCTGTTCAGCACGGCCAGCGACGGGGTCTTCTGCATGAGTTCGACGCCCGCGCGCGGCGCGCCCATCTCGGCCGTGATCAGCGTGCACAGCTCGTCGGAACGCTCCTCGATCAGCTTCGCCGCCTTGACGAGGATCTCGGCCCGCTGCGCCGGGGTGGTCTGCGGCCAGGGGCCGGTCTCGAGCGCGGTGCGGGCGGCGGCGACGGCGGCGTCGATGTCCGCGGGGGCGGCGACGGGAACGCTGCCGACGCGCTCCTCGGTGGCGGGCGAGAACACCTCGAGGCGCTCGTCGGTGGCGGGTGCCACCCACTGGCCGCCGATGTAGAGCTTGTCGTAGTCAGTCATGAGTTCTCTTCCTTGCTGGTGTGGGTTTTCGGGCTCGTGGTGTGAAGGTCGCGTGGCCGCGTGCGCTACGGCGGCGGGGCGCCGGTCCGGGTGGGCGTCACGACACCCCCGACCAGTAGGTGCCGTCGAGCATCGCCTCGAGGGTCGGGCGGTGCAGGATCATGTCGTCCGGGTCGGCCGGGGGCGCGGCCTGCCCGAACGCGATGGCGCGCGCCTGCACGCGGAACATGACCGTCGCGTGCCGCAGCGCGGCGAAGAGGATGTAGTAGTCGAGGTTCTCGGCCCGGTGCCCGGAGGCCTGGGTGTACCGGGCCTCCACGTCCTCACGTCGCATGAAGTCGGGCAGCCCGGGCAGGCCCGCCAGCGTCGAAAGGTCCTCGAAGAACCGGTGCTGGAAGATCATCCACCCCAGGTCCACCTCGCGGGGTCCGACCGTTGCCATCTCCCAGTCCAGCACCGCGACCGGCGCGAAGTCCCGGTACATCATGTTGCCGATCCGCGAGTCGCCCCAGCACAGCACCGCGGGGGAGTCGTCGGCCGGGACCGTCGCCTCCAGCCGGTCCAGGCAACGCTCGATCAGCGGGGACCGCGGGCCCTGCGCCGAGGCCCATTCGTAGTACTCGCGCTGGTTGGCCAGATAGGCGCGGAACGCCTGCTCCCCGGTGGGGCCGCCGCCGGGCAGCTGCAGGAAGTCGAAGTGCCGCAACGGGTCCTCGATGGCGTGCAGCTTCGCGAGCACGTCCACCGAGGAGTCCTGCAGGGCCCGGCGCTGCTCGGCGGTGGCCTCGGTCAGCCAGGAACCGAAGGTGTAGGGCATCACGTCCGGCGGGACGATGCCCTCGATGCGCTGCATCACGAAGAACGGAGCGCCGAGGGCGGTCGCGTCGGGCTCCGACCAGTACGTGGCCGGCACCGGCACGTCGGTGAGCTCGCCGACGACCCGCATCACGTCGAACTGGGTGCCCATGTCGTAGCTGGGGAAGATCGGCATCGTCGCGGCGGCCGGTTCGACCCGGGCGACGAGTTCGTGGGTCCGTCGTGCCCCCGGCGCCTCGTGAATGGCGTCCTCCGCGGACTCGGTCCACGTCGCGTCGAACAGGATGGTCTCGCTGGACATGCCGTTCGCCGCGGGCAGGCGCACGTCGGTGACCTGTGGGTCGGCGCCGTCGTGCAGTCGGGTCCGGAGCCAGGCCTGCAGTTCGCGGCCCAGTTCGGCGGTGTCGCGTTGGGAACCGCTGGGCCGAGCGACCTCGGAGTAGTTCTCGTTGTCGCCCGGAGGTGCGTCGGTGGGTGCGGTGTCGGCTGTGCTCACGGTGTCCTCGTTCCGTCGTCACCGTGGCCGCGGCGCGGTCCGACGGTGAAATAACCGAGTGTGGTGAGGAGCACAGTAGAACACGTTACAGAACCCTCGCGGGCAAATCAGCCCCCATTTCGGTCGAGGTTGGAACGAAACCCCGAATCGGCGTCCGACCAGGGCCGATGTCGGGTGGGTTTCGCTACTCCGCCAGCATCAACGCGCCCGCGCCGAACAGCGTCGCCCGACCGCCGAGCTCCGCCGGCACGATCCGCAGGCCCCGGCTGAAGGACAGCCGCGCGTGCCGGTCCGCCGCCTCGCGCATCGGGCCCCACAGCGGCGCGCCGGACTGCCCGAAGCCGCCGCCGACCACCGCCAGGTCCAGGTCCAGCAGCGCGGCGGTCGACGCGATCGCCGTGCCGACCGCGGTGCCGGCCCGGTGCAGCGCCGCGAGTGCCACCGCGTCGCCCGCGTCCGCGGACTCGGACAGTTCGTGACCCGTCGTCCCGGTCCAGCCGCGGGCGTTGGCCCAGCGAACCGAGGACGGTCCGCTCGCGACCGCCTCGAGGCAGCCGAATCCGCCGCACACGCACGGCACGTCCTCGGCCCCCGGGACCACCACGTGGCCGATGTGTCCGGCGTTGCCGGTGCGCCCGCCGACGACGCGACCGTCCAGGATCAGGCCGCCGCCGACGCCCGTGGAGACGATCATCCCGATCTGGTTCGCGGTCCCGCGGCCGGCTCCGAAGCGCTGCTCGGCGAGTGTGCAGCAGGCCCCGTCGACGGCCAGCGCCACGCGGGCGCCGGGGAACAGCGACCGGACCGCGTCCACCAGCGGGAAGCCGGTGCGCCACTGCGGGATGTTGAGCGGACCGACCACGCCCGCGTCGACGTCGACCGGGCCGGCCGAGCCGATCCCCACCGCCGTCACCGGCCGCCCGTCCGCGACCTCGCGCAGCAGCGTCTCCGTCGCATCCCAGACCCCGGCCGCGGGCGTCGGGACGCGTTGCTCGCCGAGCAGCTCGCCGTCGGGGGAGAGCACCCCCGCCGCCAACTTGGTGCCGCCGATGTCCAGGGCGAGAACGGTCATCCGCGCAGGCTATCGGAGCCGCCTACTTGCGCATCACCAGGACGAGGTTGCTCACCAGCAGCTCGCGCAGCCACGGCAGTCGCACCATCCACCACGCCCAGCGCGGGTGGTAGCGCGGGAAGGCGGCCAGCAGCCGACCCTCGGAAGTCGAACGTGCCCAGCGCAACCCGTCCGCGGCGCCGACGTCGAACAGGGAGACCCCGAACCGGTTCTTCGGCTCGTGGCCCTGCTTGCGGGCGTACCGGCGGGCCGCGTACTCGCCGCCCAGGAAGTGCCACGGGCCGGTCTCGTGGCCGCCGAACGGCCCCCACCACAGGGTGTACGAGAGGATCATCAGGCCGCCGGGCCGGGTGACCCGCAGCATCTCCTCGGCCATGGTCCACGGCTCGGGGACGTGCTCGGCGACGTTGGAGGAGAAGCAGATGTCGACGCTGGCGTCGCGGATCGGCAGCGCCATCCCGGACCCGCGGATCGCGTCACCGGCGGTCAGGCCCGCCGCGTGCATCTCGCTGGGGTCGGGCTCGACGGGGACGTACCGCGCGCCGGCCGCGCGGAAGGCCTCGGCGAAGTAGCCGGGCCCGCCGCCGACGTCCAGGACGATCCGCCCGGACAGCGAATCCCCGTTCGCCCCGGCGTAGAGGTCCTCGACCAGTTCCAGCGAGTCGCGGGCCAGGGCGCCGTAGAAGATGTCGGGATCGGTCTGCTCGTAGCGGAAGTCCGAGAGCAGTCGCACCGACCGACGGAGGGTGGCCCGGCGGGCGAAGACACGGGTCACGGGGAGGGCGGTCACGGGGAGCAACCCTAGCGAGCGGCGGCGCCGACGCCGGTTTCCGGTCCGGGACCGCAACAATTCGCAGCGTGCAGCCGATAAGGTAGTCGTCGGCCGCGCCGCGGCCGTCACCGCCCGAGGGTCCAGGAGTAGTGCCGTGCGCGAGGTTCTGTTGTTGTGCTGGCGCGACACCGGGCACCCTCAGGGAGGTGGCAGCGAGCGCTACCTCGAACAGGTCGGCACCGGACTCGCGGCCCGCGGCATCAAGGTCACCCTGCGCACCGCCGGTTACCCGGGGGCGCCGCGGGAGGAGTTCGTCGACGGCATCCGGATCAGCCGCGGCGGCGGGCGGTTCACCGTCTACCCGCGGGCGCTGGCCGCGATCGCGGCCGGTCGGCTGGGTTTCGGCCCGCTCCGCGGCATCGCTCCCGACGCGGTGATCGACACCCAGAACGGCATCCCCTTCTTCGCGCGCGCGGTCGCGGGCGCGCCGATCACCGTGCTGGTACACCACTGCCACCGCGAGCAGTGGCCGGTCGCCGGGCGGCTGGTCGGCCGGATCGGCTGGTGGGTCGAGTCCGTGCTCTCGCCGCGGGTGCACCGGCGCAACCAGTACCTGACGGTCTCGCTGCCGTCCGCGGAGGAACTGACCGCGCTCGGCGTGGACCGTGAGCGGGTCGCGGTGGTGCGCAACGGCGCCGACGAACTGCCCGCCGCCGTGCCCGCCGGTGACGAGGCCACCCGGACCACGCATCCGAGCGTGTGCGTGCTGTCGCGGCTGGTGCCGCACAAGCAGATCGAGGACGCGCTGTCCGCGGTCGCGGCGCTGCGCGGCCGCACCCCCGGGCTGCACCTGGACGTGATCGGCGGCGGCTGGTGGGAGGAGAACCTGCGCGAGCGGGCCCGCGAACTGGGCATCGCCGACGCGGTGACCTTCCACGGCCACGTCCCCGAGGACCGCAAGCACCAGCTGCTCTCGCGGGCGTGGGTGCACGTGATGCCCTCCCGCAAGGAGGGCTGGGGCCTGGCGGTGATCGAGGCCGCGCAGCACGGCGTCCCGACCGTCGGCTACCGCAGCTCGCGCGGGCTCACCGACTCCGTCGTCGACGGCGTGACCGGCCTCCTGGTGGACGACGCCGCACAGTTGACGATCGCGGTGTCGGAGCTGCTCGACGCCGCCGAGTTGCGCGGCGATCTCGGTGAGAAGGCGCGGATGCGGGCGTCGGAGTTCTCCTGGACGCAGACCGCGGCGGGCGTGCACACCGTGCTCGCGGAGTCGGCCTCCGGCCGTTACGTCTCGGGCCTGATCGGGGCGCCGGACGCGGCGGCCGTCTCAGACCCGGTCGGCGCGGGTCCGGCCGCGGTAGGCCAGGGCGCCGAGCGCGCTACCGCCTAGCAGCAGCGCCCACGCGAGGTGCGCGGCGACCGCCGCGGCCCTGGCCCCCGCCCGGTGCGGCGGCGGCGCGGGTTCGCCCGGTACCCGGTACAGCGCCAGGTGCTCGTCGGCGAACACCGGCTCGAGCTGCGCCAGGGTGCGCCCGGCGTCACCGACCGGTCCGGCGGCGTCCCGCTCGACGAGCACCCAGCCGACCCCCAGACCGGGCAGGTGGTCGGCGGGACCGCCGCCGATCAGCAGCGCCTCGACCCGTTCGGCGCGGGCCCCCTCGCCCCCGATGTCCGTGGACTGCCCGGCGTCGGTGACGAGCAGCCGGCCGGTCTGCGGCACGTCGAGCGGCAGCAGCCGCGGCGCCGGGTCGAGCACGGGGGCGTCGCCGCTGTACGGGAACCGGCGGAACGTGCCCGACGGCAGCACCGCGACGTCCCCGGAATTACCCTCGAGCCGCGCCGCGACCTCCGACCACGACGACGGGTAGCGCACGGGACGCAGCGCCCCGCCGACGCCCCACGCCAGGTCCGGCAGCGCGATCAGCACCGCGGCGATCCCCACCGCGGCCGCCGCCGGATTCCTCGCGGGCGACGGCGTGGCCCGCTCACGGTCGCCGAACACCCGGCGGCCGAGCCGGTCCAGGGCGCCCGCACCGGCCGCCGCGGCCAGCGCGTAGCCGGGGACCGCGAGCGCCACCCACTTCTGGGCGTCGCGCAGCAACCCGGCGCCGGGCACGTGCACCACCGCCCACTCGCCGGCCTGCAGACCCCAGCCGGTGGCGGCGAGTGCGGGCAGCGCGACCGCCGCCGCGGCCGTCACCCCCAGCGCCGCGATCACCGGGTTCCCGCGACGGCGCCACAGCGACGGCACCCCGGCGGCCACCACCGTCAGCAGCAGCGCCGTGCCGACCAATGCCCACGGCGAGGTCCGGCTGCCCGGCACCGCGTCCGCGTTCCAGATCCCGCCGAGCCCGGCGAGGCTGCCGACGGTCGCCAGGCCGGGCTCGGCGCGGGCCGCGAAGGCGGCGACGCCGGCCGGGTCCGAGCCCTGCGCCCCGGCCCCGGACAAGACGGTCGCGACCAGCCACGGGGCCGACGCGACGAGGGCCAGCGCGGCGGCGGTGAGCAGCCGCGGCGTCCGGGCGCCGACGCCGCCGGGCAGCGCCAGCAGCACCAGGGCCACGGTGGTCGCGAGGATCGCGCCGGTCGGTGTCAGGCCGGCCGCGGCGAGCGTCAGGCCCAGCGGGCACCAGGCCCGCGGCGACCACGGCGCGGCGGACCGGCGCAGTCGCAGCGCGGCGAGCACCGTCCACGGCAGCGCCGCGTACCCGGCGAGCAGGCTCCAGTGCCCCTGCAGCAGCCGCTCCGCGACGTAGGGGTTCCAGATCGTCACCGTCGACGCCAGCAGCAGCGGCCCCAGCGCGACGGTCGGCTGGGGGCACCTCCCGCTTGCGGGGGACAGCGCCGACACCATCCGGGCGGCGCCCCAGCCGGCCAGCCACAGCGACAGCAGGGTCAGCGCCTTGACGAGCAGGCCGCCGTCGACCACGGTCGACGCCACCGCGAGCAACGCGTCCTGCGGGACCGCCCGGGCGGCCGCGTCCGTCAGGCCCAGCGCGGAGTCGGTGAGGTACGACCGGGGGGTGCTCACCGCGTCGCGTAACAGCAGGTAGCCGGGCCCGAGCAGCGGCCCGAGGACCAGCGCGGCCAGCACCAGGCTGTACGCCGCGGGGACGGCGTCGCGCGCGTCGAACCGGGCCCGGAGGAGCCCCGCGGGCCGCGCGATCATGTCCGCACCCTAACGGGTGCGATCATGGGCGGATGACACCTCGCCTCGCCACCCCGTCCGCGGTGGCGGGGATGACGATGGTGACGGTCGGCTCGATGACCGCGAACGTGGCGTCGTACCTGCTGGCGCTGCTCGCCAGCCGGCTGCTGGGGCCCGCCGGCTACAGCGAGTTCGCGAGCCTGCTCGCCGCGCAGTTGGTCCTCGCGGTGCCGGCCCTGGCCCTGCAGACCGTGGTCGCGCGGGAGGTGGTCCTCGGCGGCAGTGACGACGCGCTGCGCAGGCTGGGCACCCGGTGCGCGGCGATCGTCGCGGTGATCGCCGCGCTGCTGGTGGTCCCGGTCGCCGCGGTCCTCGACACCGGGGTCGGCGCGACCGGCGCCGCCCTGCTCACCGCGCCGATGCTGGTCCTGCTGGCCACCGAACAGGGGCTGCTGCAGGGCCGCGGCCGGTTCGGGGAGTTGAGCGTGGTGCTGGCCGCGGCGGGCCTGGCGAAGGTGGTGCCCGCGGTGGTGGTGCTCGCGCTCGGCGGCGGACCGGGAGCCGCGTTGGCCGCCGCGGCAATCGGGACGGGGACGGTGGCGGTCGGGGCACGGGTGGTCGCGGGCCGGGGCGCCGCCGCACCGTCCGGCCAACGAGTGGCGGAGTGGGGGCACCGCCCGCTTGCGGGGGTGGGGGTCGCGGCGGTGCTGCGGGCCTCGCAGGTGCAGCTCGCGCTGATCGCGTTGTCGTCGGTGGACCTGCTGCTGACCCGGGTGGTGCTGGACGAGGCGCAGGCCGGGCAGTACGCCCTGGGCGCGGTGGCGACCAAGGCGGCGTTCTGGCTGCCCGCCGCGGTCGGGGTGGTGCTGTACCCGAGGATGGCCAACCCCGCGGACTCGGCGAAGGCGGTGCGGTCCGCGCTCGGCGTGCTGGTGGGTCTCGGGGCGGTGGCGGTGGTCGGGGCCGCACTGGTCGCGCCGCTGGCGCCGCTGCTGGCCGGGCAGGACTACGCCCCGGTGCAGGGGCTGCTGTGGGCGTTCGCCCTCGCCGGCGCGTGCCTGGCGGTGCTGCAGGGGGCGTTGCTGTCCGCGATCGCCCGCGAACGGACCCGGATCGCGTTGGTCGCGTGGGTGGGGCTGGCGGTGGAGGTCGGGCTGATCCTGGGGTTCGTGTCGAGCATCCGGCAGCTGATCACCGTCGCGGTGGTGACCGCGGCGCTGACCGCCGCGGTCGTGAGCGTCGCGGCGTTGCGCTCCGCCGACTGATCACAGCACCACCCCGACGGCGGCGAGCCGCTCCCGCAGCCGCTCCGGATGGCTCCCGGGCCAGTACAGCCGCCCGCAGCCCGGGCAGCGGGTGAACTCGCGGTACTCGCGCGCGACGGCGTCCGGCACCCGGCCGAGTGCGGCCGCGCGGGGCACCCGTTCGAGCGGGCTGTTGCAGCGCGCGCACCGGGTCAGCGGCGAGATCCGGGACCACAGGTCGAAGCGGTCGAGCACCTCGCGCAGCTGCCGTCGCGGGTCGGTCTGGTGCACGAACGCGCCGTGCGTGAGGCAGGCGTGCTCGAGGAGTCCGACGTCGCGGGTCAGCACGGTACGCCGCTCGGCCCGCGAGATCTCGAGCAGTTCGTCGTCGCCGAAGTCGTTGCGGTACCGGCAGTCGAACCCGAGCAGACGCAGGTAGCCGGCCAGCCGGCCCAGGTGCACGTCCGCGACGAACCGCGGCTCGCGCAGCGGCAGCGGCCGCAACCGGGTGACGCCGGTCAGGTCGAACCGCTCGAACACCGGGTACACGGCCACCCGCTCGCCGCCGCGCACCCGGTGCCCGAACCCCACCGAGACGCCGTCCACGAGGATCAGGTCGACCTCGGTGTGCGGGACGCCCAGCGACTCGATCCGGTCCTTCACCGAGGGGGTGCCGTCGAAGGCGTGGGGGAAGGTCCGCCTGCGCAGCGCGGGCGCCAGGAAGTCGTTCAGCTCCTCGTAGAAGCGGAACTCGCAGTGGTGTCGGGGTGGTCGCATCGGCGTCGTCCCGGGGGTCTCGGGCGACCGGTCTCGACCGCCTCGTCCCGATTGCCAACGTACGCCCGCGGCAGGAACGCGGAAGGCCCGCACTCGGTGTCGAGTGCGGGCCCTCCGTGGATGTAGCGAGATTACAGCCGGGTGGTCGGCGGGTCCTGCTCGCGCGGGTCGACGGCCGGGAAGACCTCGGTCTCGTCCGCGGTCCAGTCCTGACGGGGAATCATCTCCGTCGCGGGGTCCTGCGAGTCGTACGAGCCGTAGGTCGGCTCCGCGGCGTTGCCGGGCTCGGTGGGCACCGGGCCGGTCTCGGCGTTCTCGGCCGGGTCCTTCGGGCCGCGACCACCACGGATACCGAGGAAGATGCCGGCGGCCAGCGCGATCACGCCGAGGATGCCGGCGATGATCGGCACGGTCCGGCCGAAGGTCGACAGCTTGTCAGCGCCGTCCTTCGCCTGTCCGACCTGGTACTCGATGGTCTCCTCGTTGAACGGCAGGGTCACCTTGAGGACGGTCACCTCGGGGTTGTTCGCCTCGCGGGCGTAGTACTGGTACAGCTGCTCCTGGCCCTTGACGATGACGCCGGTGACCGGGTCGACCCAGAGGTCGCGCTCGTTGGTGTACCAGCGGCTCATCGTGACCGGTGCCGCGCCGCCCGGGACGCCCCAGGTGTCGGCGGGGAGGCTCAGCTTGTTGGTCGCGGACGGTGCCACCTTGGAGAGGTCGACGGGGGCGACCTTCTGGTTGTAGTGGTACACCTTCAGTCCGTTGATCTCCGTCTCCTCGACGAAGTCGATGTCATGGGTGGCGCGCGCGTTCAGGTCGAAGTACGGGTACGCCTTCTGCTCCGCGTCGAACGGGAACTTGTACTGCAGCCCGTCGCGGTCCGGGATCTCCTTGGCGGGCTTGTCCGCGTCGATCTGGATGGTGCTGGTGCCACCCGGGATCGGCATCGAGCTGACGCGGTCGAGGCTGATGGTGTCCACGCTCGCGGTCAGCAGGCCGGTGTCGCCCTTCTTGTCGGTGCGCCGCACCGTCTGACCGGCCTGGACGGTGATCTCGTCCGCGTTCGACGGGTCGACGACGGTGACGTAGCGCTGCGCGACGATCGGCACGCCCGTGTCGACGACGGCCTTGCCCGCGGCCAGGGCCTTCGCGTCGAGCACGTCGCCCTTGCCCTCGGCGATCGTGGTGACCTCGAGGTCCAACGGGGTCTTCTTGAGCTGGCCCACGGTGTAGGTCGGGATCAGCAGAGCGGCCGCCAGTAGGAATGCGCCGAGCCCCACCAAGATGCAGGCGAGTGTCCTGCTCGGCCCTGAGCGTTCCGCCATACCGATTCTCCTTAGTCCTTCGTTGCCACGTCCCCGAGGCGGGGCCCGCAGGCCACGCCGAGCGAAGAGTGTCCGCACTGGGACACTCGGTGAGCCAGACAGTAACAGTGTCCAGCCCCAGATTGAGCTGGCACGCTCTATTTTGGGCACCGTAAGACGCGCCCGTGCGCGTGTGCGGCGCCGGTCCGGGGCAGACTGGACGCCAAATGGCTACCCAGGCAGCACTCGCGCAGCGCCCCACGTCGACCTCCCGGGGCTTCGTTCCCGCGCTCGACGGCATGCGCGGTCTGGCCGCGGCCGCGGTCGTCGTCACCCACGTGGCCTTCCAGACCGGGGCCACGTCGACGCCCGTCCTGGGCCGGGTGTGGGGCCGTTTCGACCTGGCGGTGGCGGTGTTCTTCGCGCTGTCCGGATTCCTGCTCTGGCGCCCGCACGCCGCCGCGGCCCACGGACTCGGTGCTGCGCCGGGAACCGGCCGCTACCTGCTGCACCGCGCGGCCCGGATCCTGCCGGTGTACTGGCTGGTGGTGTGCGTGGTGCTGTTGTTCCTGCCGGGCGCGGGCGGCGGCGGGACGGTGTGGGCGGCGAACCTGGCGTTGGTGCAGGTGTTCGTCCCCCTCACCCTCACCGACGGACTCACCCAGATGTGGAGCCTGTCGGTGGAGGTGGCCTTCTACCTGCTGCTGCCGCTGTTCGCCTGGGCGATGGTGCGGCTGCGCGGGCCGTCCGCCCGGCTGCGGGTCCCGGTGCTGCTCGGTGTCGCCGCGCTCAGCCTGGCGTGGGGGTTCCTGCCGATCCCGACACCGGACGGCATCCACGCCGACAACTGGCTGCCCGGGTACCTGCCGTGGTTCGGCGCGGGCATGGTGCTGGCCGAGCTGGTGATGCTGCCGGACTCGCCGGTGCACCGGCTGGCGCGCCGACGCGGCCTGATGGCGACGGTCGCGGTGCTCGCCTTCGGGCTGGCCTGCACGGAACTGGCCGGCCCGGAGGGGCTCACCCGCGCGGCGCCCTGGCAGTACGCGACCAAGATCGCGCTCGGCGCGGTGCTGGGCTTCGCGCTGCTCGCGCCGCTCGTCCTCGACGGGTCCCGCGAACACCGTTGGCTGGCCGGCCCGACCGCGCTGGCCGTCGGCCGCTGGTCCTACGGACTGTTCGTCTGGCACCTCGCGGTGCTCTCGATCGTGTTCCCCGTGTTCGGCATCGCGCCGTTCAGCGGCAGCTTCGTGTTCGTGCTGGTGCTGACGCTGGTGCTGAGCCTGGCGGTCGCGTCGGCCAGCTACGCGCTGGTGGAGGAGCCGGTGCGGCGTGCGCTCGCCGGCTGGGAGAGCCGGCGCCGGGCCGCCCGGGCCGCCCGCGCCGAGATCGGCAGCACCGCCAGGCCCACCGCGACCACTGAGACCAGCGCCGCCAGCTGAACCAGGGCCGAGTGCCCGACGTACCCGGTCGGGGACCGCCAGGGCCCGGTGGAGAGCAGCACGGCGCTGAGCGCCGTGCCGGCGCCGGCGATGCCCACCAGGACGCGGGCGGCCGTCGCGGGCGAGCGCCGCACCCCGACCGTCACCGCGAGCGCGGTCACCGCCGCCGCGACCAGCGTGCCGACCGGGCCGGCGACGAGGGTGGCCAGCGCCAGCACCCCGAGGTAGCCGACGGTGACGCTGCGCCAGGTGCGGGGGGCCGGGCCGAGGCCGTCCTCCGTGCGAGGACGAGGGCGCGGCCACGCCGCGAGCGCCAGCAGCGGGATCAGGGCGAGCAGTCCCACCCCGATGCCGAGCCGGTACCAGCGGTCGGTGGGGTAGGTCAGGGTGACGGCGCCGTCGGTGCCGGCGGGCAGGATCCAGCCCTGCTGCCAGCCGTCGACCACCACCGGGGCGAGTTCGGTGCCGTCGGCCGCGGCGGCGACCCAGCCGACGTTGTGCGACTCCGGGACCACCAGCAGCCGGTCGGCGGCGGCCGGGTCGACGCGCAGGTCGCGGCGGTCGGCGGACCAGCCGTCGGTGGGCACCCGGGTGGCGGGCAGGGCGACGGGCACGGCCGGGGCCGCGGCGACGCCCGTCGCGGTGAGCGCCAGGGCGTCCACCGAGAACGCCGGACCGGGCACCACCACCACGTCCTGCCGTCCTGCCGTCAGCGGGACCGCCAGGTCGACGCCGTCCGAGGGGGAGTCCTGGTCGGCGGTGACGACGCCGTCGGGCCCCTCGACCGAGCAGACGGTCGCGGGCACCGGTGCGCCGGAACGCAACTGGCCGACTGTCGCGGTGACGGAGGTCCGCAGCACGTGGCCGGCGAACGAGACGGCCGGTCCCTCGTCGCAGCCGACGGTGACGGTGCGCTCGGTCGCCGACCACGGGTCGTCGCCCGTGCCGGCGACCGGGCGGTCGCCCGTGGTGAGCACCCCGACCTCGGCGAGTCCGGTCGGCTGCTGCTGGGCGAACCCGAAGGCCGTCCGGTCCAGCAGGTCCTCCCAGCCGACGATGCTCAGCTCGATTCGGTCGGTGACGGCCGGTTCGAGTCGAATGACCTTGCCGTCGTTGACTTCTCGCACCTGCGGTCCGGTGCCGAGGTCCACCGCGACCGAGGTCGGCGCGGCGGGCAGCGTGCCGAGGCTCGCCGTCAGGTCCAGGCCGGTGACCAGGGTGGGCTCCGGAAGCGTCAGCGTCAGAGTCGGTTTCGCGCCCCGGCCGCGGGCGCTCTCGGACGGGGCGATCCAGGTGGTGCGGGGGTCGCCGTCGACGGCGGCGGAGGCGGCGCCGCGGGCGTCGCCGATCGCGGCCTTGCCCACCGCGAGTGCCCGGTCGGGGTCGGCGAGCAGCGCGTCGAGCGCCGCGCCCTGCCGGGACCGCACCAGCAGTCGCGGCGCGACGGCGGTGTCGTGGGGCACCGACAGGGTGCGGTCGAACACCCCGGGCTCCTCGGGGTGCAGGGCCAGGCCGACCTGGCAGCGCACCCGGTCCGCGGCGTCCACACAGCCGGTGTGGCCCGGGAGTTCCTGTCCCAGGTCCCAGCCGGCCACGGTCGCACCGGCGGGGGTCGGGGGCAGCACGGTGCGGTGCCGGATCGGTACCGGCACGGCGTGGTCCGAGTCCGAGTAGTCGTCCACGCCCAGCTCGCTGATCCCGAACTGCATTCCCGCCGAGCCGTCCTCGGTCCTGACGGCGGTCACCTTCAGCCACGGTGTGGGCCCCGGCGGCAGTGAGACCGTCAGCTGCGCCCCGGGTTCGGTCACCCGCACCATGGTGCTGCCGTTCGGGGTGGTGACCTCGATCAACTTCACGGGGGGGCCGAGCGCGGCGGCGCTGGTGCGCAGGTGCAGCAGCCCGCGGGTGATGGGGGCGTCGAGGTCCACCCGAAGCCACTGCCCGAGAGCGCTTTCGAGTCCGTTGCTGAACCAGCCGGTGGACTCGTCGCCGTCCACGGTGGCGGCCGGCCCCGCACCCGGTGCGGTACCGCCGAGCTGGGTGGCGTCCGACGCCGAACTCGAGACGGTGATCGTGGCGCCGTCCCACTGGCCGGTGACCAGGGGCGCGCCCTCCACCGCGTAGTCGGGCACCCGGTTGTGGGTGCGGCGCGGGTCGTCCGGGGCACGCAGCGCGGAGCTGTGGTTGTCCACCTCGCCGAAGTCGGTCTCCCGGTCGGTCGGGGTGTCGGTGACCGTGACAGTCTCGACGGGCAGTCCCGCACGGGCCGCATCGGCGGCCAGCAGCACGGGCGCGGCGGTCGGCCCCGCGACTGCCGTGTCGCCGTCCGGGGGCCGGGAGTTGAGCCGCAGCAACGACTCCGGGCCGCCCTGCAGGACCGGCACGGAGGCCAGGTCCACGGTGTACGGACCGGCGGCGACGGGGTCGGGCCGGGCTGGGTCCTCGACCCGGAAGATCTCGATCGCCGGGTACCGCGGCCGCAGGTCCCCGTCGGCGACGAAGCCGTCCACGTGCCCGGGGCCGACGTCCTCGCCGAACTCCGCGACCTTCGTCAGCCCGGGCGAACCCTCGACCGCCTGGTGGACCAGCAGCGGGCGGGTGGAGCGGGAGGTGTCGGGATCGAGGTCGTTGCGCACCACCAGGTAGCTGATGCCCTGCCCGAGCAGCGTCGGGGCCAACCCGTCGGAGGGGCTGCCGTCGGCGATCAGCCGCTGCACGGAGTCGAGGGCGCGGATCGCGCCGGGCGGCACCAGCGGCACCACGTCGCGGACCGCCCACGGGGTGCTGGCCAGCGCCTGCAGCGGCTCGTCGCGGGTCAGGCCCCACACCTGGCTGGCGAACGGGGCGCCGGGCACCAGCAGCGCGCGCTGCGCGTCCGAACGGTCGGGGGAGTCGCCGCCCGCGTGCTCGTCGAGCCAGTCCGCGGCCTCCTGCCAGTAGCCGGGCACCTCCGGGTAGGCGCCGCGCGGGGCGATCCGGCCGGTCCAGGCCACGGAGGTGGCGAGGGTGAGGGCGACCAGGAGCAGGCTGGTCACCGCGACCATCGGCTCCCGCTCGGGGTGCGCGAAGGCACTGCGCCAACGCGGCCCCGGCACGGACCCGGGCAGCGGGACCTTCGCCAGCAGGTGCGCCAGGCCCAGCACCAGAGGCAGCCGGACCAGCGGTTCGAGTTTGTGCACGTTGCGCAGCGGGGCGCCGCCGGAGTCGAGGAACTGCCGGACGGTGTCCGCGACCGGGGACCCGAGTTCGCCGACGTAGCCGGCCGCCAGACCGGCCAGCCCGACGAACAGGATCAGCGTCAGCCGGCCCCGCGCGGGCATCGCCCGCATCGCCAACCCGGCCATCCCGGCGGCCGCGATCAGCCCGGTCGCGACCACCGCGGCCGGCTGGGTGACCAGCACCGCGCCGCCGATGCGCTCGGGGGAGACGAACGGCGTCCAGCTGTCGGTGCCGCGCAGCACCTCGGCGAGGCTGGTCCACTGGGTGGTGACGCCCGACGACTCGATGTAGTCCAGGAACGGCGGGCTGACCCGGCCGAGCAGCAGCAGCGGCACCATCCACCAGGCGACGGCGACGACGCACAGCGGCAGCCACCACACGGTGAAACGCCACCAGCGGCGGTTCGGCCGGTGCGCCACCCACCACAGGGCGGCGACCAGGCAGGCGGCGGCGGTGGCGACGGCGTTGACCGCGCCCATCAGCGCGACGGCCAGCGCGGACTGCGCGGCCAGTCGCGGCATCGAGGCGCTCCGCGCCTGTGCGCCTTTCTGGTCGTGCTGACTACCGGAAAGGCGCACGGGCGACGTAGTCGCCAGGATCACCGGGAGCAGCACCCAGGGGGCCAGCATCATCGGCAGCGACTCGGAGGAGATCGAGCCGAGGGTGGTCAGGACGCGGGGCGCGAAGGCGAACGCGACCGCGGCGACGATCCGGGAGCTACGGCTGCCGACGCCGAGCGCCTCCGCGACCCGCACGACGCCCCAGAAGCCGGCGACCAGCAGCAACGCCCACCACAGCCGTTGGGTGATCCACGGCGGCACGTGCGCGAGCTGGCCGAGTGCGAAGAACGCGCCGTGCGGGAAGAAGTAGCCGTACGCCTGGTTCTGCACCTGGCCGAGCGGGGCCTGGCTGCTCCACAGGTGGGAGGCGCGGGCGAGGAACCCGATCGGGTTCGCGGTGAGGTCGTACTTGGTGTCGGCGACGAGCAGTCCGGGGGACTGGATGAAGACGAGCACCAGTGCCACGACGGAGGCGCCGAACAACCACCGCCTCGAGAGGGGTTCGGTGTTCGGCGCCTCGGACGTCGAGACTTCGGTGGTGCGGGTAACCGGGATCGTCGTGGAGCGGTTAGCGGCTGCCGTACTCGACCTGGTTCAGCAGGGAGGACGTGTTGTTGCCGCTGGTGTCGACGTCCGGACGGGTGTTGTCCGAGGCGGCCGCGGTAATGCCGAACACGGCGCCGAAGCCGAGGATCGCGCCGACCACTGCACTTGCCACACCGGGGACAAGGAACTTCATCTCGGATCTCCCATTTACTGCTGCCTGGACAACGTGTCGCGTCAAGGTATCACCCGGGCCGCCGGTGTCGGGTCCGCTTCCCCCTCGTCGGCCCGTTGCGTCGGCCGGATCGGCTCCGGCGCCGCGCCTTCCAGGACATTGCCGCCGGGGTCCGCGCCGGCGACGGCGGCCGGCAGCGGGAAGTCGTCGACGGCGCCGCGGGATCGGACCAGCAGGGTCGCGGCCGCGACGACGGCGAACGCCAGCGGGTAGCAGCCCGCGTAGACCGGTGCCAGGACGTGCGCCCACCACCGGTCTGGGTCGAACGGCATCATGAACAGCCCGATGCCGATCGGGTGCTCGGCGCCGTGCAGGCCCGGGCGGTCGGCGTAGTCGTGCCACCAGGTCAGCGCGGGGAGGGCCGCCGCGATCGGCACCAGCCACCGCGACGGCGCCGCGGAGGTGAGCGCGAAGTGCAGGGCCAGCACGAACAGCGGCACGAACCACACCCAGTGGTGTCCCCACGAGAACGGGGAGACGGTGGCCGCCGTCATCCCGGTCAGCACGACGGCGAGCAGTTCGTGCCCGCGACGGTGCGCGACCCGCGCGGCGGCGACACCCAGGACCACGGCGGGCACCGCGAACAGGAGCCACATCCAGGTCGGCGGCTCGAACACCCCGGCGTTGTCCGGGTTCGAGTACCGGGCGACGTCGTAGAAGCGGAGCAGCTGCCCCAGCACCCCGTTGACGGACTGGTTGCTCGGCGCGTCCACCGGGCCCACCCGTTCGGTACTGCGGAACTGGCCGGTCCAGTACGACCAGGCGTCGCCGGGGATCACCGCGAACCCGACCGCGACGGTGGCGGCGAGGGCGCCGACCGCGGTCACGCAGCTGCGCCACTGCCGGGTGACGGCGAGGTAGACCACGAAGAAGCCTGGGGTGAGCTTGATGCCGGTGGCGACGCCGACGCCGACGCCCTTGAGACGGGACCCGTCCGGCCGGGTCAGGTCCCACAGCACCAGCAGCATCAGGAAGACGTTGACCTGGCCGAGCCAGACGGTCGTGCGGACGGGTTCGAGCGCGGTGGCGGCCACCGCGAGCAGCACACTGAGCAGCCGCACCCGGCGGTCGAGCCGGTAGCCGAGGCTCTTGAAACTCAGTGCGACGGTCGCGGCCAGCGCGAGGAACGTCGCCGACCACCACAGGACGTTCGCGGCGGACTGGGTGATCAGCGCGAGCGGCGCGAACACGATCGCGGCGAACGGCGTGTAGGTGAACTGCATCCCGAACAGGACCGGGCCGTTGTAGACACCGGTGCGCTGTACGACGGCGTCGCCGCCCGCGCGGTAGATCGCCAGGTCCGCGTAGTTTCTGAACAGTCCGTAGAACGGGTTGTCCAGCGGCGCCGCGACCACGTGGAAGACCAGCACCCCGACCGCGGCGACCGCGGCGGCGGCCACCAGCGGCCACCCGACGACAGGCGCCTCGGCGGGTGTTCCCGGTGGCTTGGTCAACACGAGAAACGACGCTACGTCGAGACGACGACGAGGTGCGGGACCGGCGAACGGCGGTGTCGCCGGGCGACCTGGATCGGCGCCGGGGCCCAGGTCAGGGGTCCCGGGTCAGGAGGTTCCGGACACGCCCAGCGCGCCGAGCAGGGTGCCCAGCTTGGTGGAGGTCTCCGCGAGCTCGGCGTCGGGGTCCGACTCGGCGACGATGCCGCCGCCGGCCCAGGCGCGCAGCCGCAGTCCGTCGGCGTCCACCTCGGCGCACCGGATCGCGACCACCCACTCGCCGTCGCCGTCGGCGTCGCACCAGCCGACCGCGCCGCCGTAGAAGCCGCGGGGTTCCTCGGTCTCACGGATGGCGGCGAGCGCGGCGGCGAACGGGGTGCCGCCGACCGCCGGGGTGGGGTGCAGCAGCCGAGCCAGCTCCAGCGCGGTCGGCGCCGGCTCGCGCAGCACGCCGCTGATCGGGGTGGCCAGGTGCCACACCTGCCGGGTGCTGACCAGCCGCGGGGCGTCGGGCACGGTCAGTTCGGTGCACACCGGCCCCAGCGCGTCGCGGATCCAGTCGGTGACGAAGGCGTGTTCGGCGCGGTTCTTGCCGGAGGCCAGCAGCCGGTCGCCCTCGGCGCGGTCGGCGGCGGGGTCGGTGTGCCGCGGGGCGGTGCCGGCCAGCGGGAAGCACACCACCTCCCGGCCGGTGCGCCGCAGCAGCAGTTCCGGGCTGGCGCCGACGAGGGCGCGGCCGACGTACTCGCCGCCGGCGGGGCTCAGGTCCACCCCGAAGCCGTTGCCGACGGGGTCCTGCGCGACCAGCCGGGCCAGCAGCGACCACGGTCGCACCGGTTCCGACGCCTCGACGACCACCGACCGCGCCGCGACCACCTTGTCGAGTTCGCCGGCGCGCAGCCGCGCCACCAGCCGCGCCACCCGGGCCCGGTGCTCGTCGGGGGTGGGCAGTTCGCCGGTGATCCGGACCGCGGGCAGCGCGGGCAGCGAGTCGGGCCGCCACGGACCGGCGCTGCGGTGCGCGGTCTCGGGGGCGGTGAGGGCGGCGGGCCCGGCGGGGTCGAACGGCAGCGCGCCGACCACCAACGGCACCGTGCGCCGGGCGAGAGCCTCGGCGGCGGCGTCGATTCCGCGGTACTGGTCCCGGCTGCCGGAGGTGCGCAGGGTCCGGTCGGCGCGCGAGAGCAGGAAACCGTTCATGTCGGTTCCCGACGATAGTCGGCGCGCCCGGTCCCGGGCTCAGGCGGCTACTTGCCGGGCGGCACGATCAGCACCGGCCGGTGGCTGTGCCGCAGCACGTGGTCGGCGACCGAGGACTGCAGCAGCGACCGCACCCCGGTGGTGCCGCGGGTGCCGGTGACGATGATGTCGGCGTTCAGGTCGTCGGCGGTCTCGACGATGGTGGTCCAGATGGTGGCGGTGCACTCCGCGCAGCGGCCCTCCGCGTTGAGTCCCGCGGCGAAGGCCAGGTCGAGTCCCTCCGCGTTGGTGGTCTTCGCGTCGGTGAGGGCGATGTCCTCGCTGTCCTCGTCGGGCACCCACTCCGGCTGCATGACGCCCGAGAGCCCGGACATCCGGGCGGCCTGGCGGACCATCGGTTCCCAGGCGGTGACCACGACCGCGCGCTGGGCGCTGAGAAAACGGCCCGCGTACTCGATGGCGCGCTTGGCGTTGTCGGATCCGTCGTAGGCGATGAGAATCAGATCGGCGGGCATCGAGACCTCCTCGTTCCGGGGGCGATCTACCCGCCAGGCTACCTGCTGGCCGGTGTCCCGGGGCCTCGATCTGACCTAGGCTCGACGTCGTGAAGTCCACCCGGTTGCCCCGCGTCGTCGCCCTGTTCCTCGGTCTGGGCCTGCTCACCGCATGTGGCTCCCCCGCCACCGAGAACACGGCCACCGAGAACACCGCGACCGTGACGTCCACAAGGGTCGAACCCGCCCCCGCGGCGCCGGGGTCGGACCCGGTCACCGGGGCCCGGGACCAGAACCTGCCGGCCGTGTGCGGCGCCGACTTCCTCGACCGGATGTCGGAGCGGCACAAGCTGGCGCAGCTGCTCAACGTCGGCGTGGCGTCCACCGCGGACGCGATCGACGTGGTGCGGCGCGAGCAGGTCGGCGGCATCTTCGTGGGCAGCTGGACCGACGAGTCGATGCTGCGGGATCGGCAGGTGCCCAAGGTGCAGGCGGCCGCCGAGGTGCCGCTGATGGTGACGATCGACGAGGAGGGCGGCCGGGTGTCCCGCGTCGCGGACCTGCTCGGCGAGGATCCCGCGCCGCGGACGGTGGCGGAGACCATGACGCCGGAGCAGACCTACCAGTTGGCCCTCGCCCGGGGCCGCGGCCTGCGCGGCCTCGGCATCACCGTCGACTACGCGCCGGTGGTGGACGTGAGCTCCCAGCCCGCGGACTCGGTGATCGGGGACCGGTCGTTCAGCGACGACCCGGCCGTGGTCACGGAGTACGCCGGCGAGTACGCCCGCGGCCTGCGCGACGCCGGTGTGCTCCCCGTGATCAAGCACTTCCCGGGCCACGGTTCCGCGTCCGGCGACTCGCACACCGGCGCGGTGACGACGCCGCCGCTGGACCAGCTTCAGACCAGCGACCTGGTGCCCTACCGGACGCTGGTGACCACCGGCGTCGGCGTGATGGTCGGGCACCTGGACGTGCCGGGGCTGACCGAGCCCGGCGTGCCGGCGAGCATCAGCCCGGCGGCAATGAATCTGCTGCGGACCGGGACCGGCTACGGGGCGCCGCCGTTCGACGGGCCGATCTTCACCGACGACCTCAGCGGGATGAAGGCGATCACCGCGCGGATGGACGTCCCGCAGGCGGTCGGGGCGGCGCTGACGGCGGGCGCAGACGTGGCGTTGTGGCTGACCACCGCCGAGGTGTCGCAGGTGCTCGACCACCTGCAGCAGCTGATGGCGTCGGGCCAACTCAGTGCCGCGCAGGTGGACGCGTCGGTGCTCCGGGTCGCCCGGGCGAAGGGCGTGCTCAGCTGCTGACCGGCGAGGGCGGTGTCGGACGGTTTCCGCGGGTCAGGGACAATGTTCCACGGCAGA
This sequence comes from Rhodococcus sp. P4_F5, assembly GCF_056401315.1. NCBI lineage: Bacteria > Bacillati > Actinomycetota > Actinomycetes > Mycobacteriales > Nocardiaceae > Rhodococcus > Rhodococcus sp. P4_F5. The sequence goes on from NZ_JBFUJP010000002.1 coordinate 21,635, forward strand.
CGCTCATTCTTACTCTAGAGTAAGATCGATCTCGGGGTACCCGCATCCAGTGGGCCCCGACTCTGGAGGACACATGGCTGGCGGCACGAAGCGGCTCCCACGGGCGGTACGCGAGCAGCAGATGCTCGACGCGGCCGTCGAAGTGTTCTCAGCCAACGGATTTCATGACACGTCGATGGACGCGATCGCCGCGACCGCGCAGATCTCGAAACCGATGCTGTACCTGTACTACGGGTCCAAGGACGAGCTCTTCACGGCGTGCATCCAGCGCGAGGGCGTGCGCTTCGTCGAGGCGATCACCCCGGCCGCCGACCCGCACCTGACGCCCCGCGAGCAGCTGCGGGCCGCGCTGGTGGGGTTCCTCGGCTTCGTCGACTCGAACCGGTCGTCCTGGATGGTGCTGTACCGGCAGTCGATGGGGCAGCAGGCGTTCGCCAGCCAGGTGCGCGGCAGCCGTGAGCGGCTGATCGAGCTCACCGCGAAGCTGCTCGAGTCCAGCACCAAGGACCCCGAGGAGGGCACCGACTTCGGCATCATGGCCGTGGCGCTGGTGGGTGCGGGCGAGGCGGTCGCGGACCGCGTGGCCGGCGGCGAGATCGCCGTCGCCGCGGCGGCGGACCTGCTGGAGAACCTGGCCTGGCGCGGCCTGGCCGGCAAGAAGCGCGACCACTAGGCACCTGCGGTGCTCGTGCGCGGTTGACGGGTCTGGGGACCCGTCAACCGCGCACGAGCGGCGGAGCCGCCTAACGCAGGGTGGCGGTGAGGTGCGGGTAGCCCTTCTTGGGGTGGCGCAACGCCAGGTCCCAACCGGACCCGTCCGGGCCGGTGACCTCGTCGGCGTACACGTTCACCGTGGCCGGCAGCACCACCGGCTTGCCGAACTTCACCCGGTAGGTGACCGCGTCGGCGATCCGTCCCTCGACCGCGCCGAGCACCGCCGCCGCGCTCCACATGCCGTGCGCGATGGTCCGCGGGAACCCGAAGGCCTTGGCGCCCAACGACGAGACGTGGATCGGGTTGCGGTCGCCCGAGACCGCGGCGTAGCGGCTGATGGTCGACTGGTCCACCCGCAGCGTGCGCATCGGCCGCGGCGGCGCCTCCTCGGCGCGCGCCTCCCGCGGCTCCTTCGGCGCATTCGTGGGATGCATCTTCAGGAACGTGCTGACCTGACGCCACACCATTTCTCGGCCCACCGAGACCTCGCTGACGAAGTCCACCTGGGTGCCCTTGGGGTGCGCACGCAGGTTCTCCGCGTGCACCAACAGGTCCAACGGCTCGGACACCGAGATCGGCCGGAACCGCTCGATCACGTTCTCCGTGTGCACGGAACCGATTGCCGGGAACGGGAACTCGTTCGAGACCATCAGCTTCATCGCCAGCGGGAACACCAGCGTGAACGGGTACGTGACGGGCAGGGCGTCGCCGAAGCGCAGGCCGCAGGCGCGGGCGTAGGCGGCCAGGTTGTCGGGGTCCACCCGCAGGCCCTCGAGGGCGAGGGCCTGCTTGGGCAGGCTCCGGCGGCCGCCCGAGCGGCGCAGCGGGAGAGCACCCAGCGCGGCCCGGGCGTAGACGTCCAGGGTGCCGGGCCGCTCGCGCAGCCGCACCACCTTCGCGGTCATCAGGCGCCCAGCAACGACTGGCCGCACACCCGGACGACCTGTCCGGTGACGGCGTTGGACGCGGGGCTGGCGAAGTACGCGACGGTCTCGGCGACGTCGACGGTCTGCCCGCCCTGCAGCAGCGAGGACATCCGGCGGCCGGCCTCGCGGGTGGCGAACGGGATGGCCGCGGTCATCGCGGTCTCGATGAACCCGGGGGCGACCGCGTTGATGGTGATGTCCTGCTCGGCCAGCACCGGGGCGGTGGCCTGCACCAGGCCGATGACGCCCGCCTTGGAGGTGCCGTAGTTGGTCTGCCCGCGGTTGCCGGCGATGCCCGCGATGGAGGACACGTCCACCACCCGGCCGCCCTTCTTCAGTGCGCCCTTGGCCACGAGGTGCTCGGTGATCTTCTGCGGGGCAAGCAGGTTGACGTTCATGACCAGGTCCCAGCGGCTCTCGTCCATGTTGGCGAGCAGCTTGTCGCGGGTGATGCCGGCGTTGTGCACGATGATGTCGGCGCCGCCGTGCCGCTCGAGCAGGTGCGCGGCCAGTCGTTCGGCGGCGTCGGCCGCGGTGACGTCCAGGGCGAGGGCGGTGCCGCCGACCTTGTTCGCGGTCTCCGACAGCGACTCGCCGGCGGCCGGGATGTCCGCGCACACCACGTGCGCGCCGTCGCGGGCGAGCACCTCGGCGATGGTGGCACCGATGCCGCGGGCGGCGCCGGTGACCACGGCGACCTTGCCCTCGAGCGGACGGTCCCACGAGGCCGGGGCGGCGGAGTCGGCGGCGCCGACCCGGATGACCTGGCCGGATACGAACGCGGACTTCGCCGACAGCAGGAAGCGCAGGGTGGACTCGAGCCCGGTCAGGCCGGTCGCGGCGTCGGGGGAGACATAGACCAACTGGGCCGTCCCGCCGCGCCGGAGTTCCTTGCCGACGCTGCGGGTGAAGCCCTCGAGTGCCCGCTGGGCGATCTGGGCGTCGACGCTGCCGGCCTGCTCAGGGGTGGTGCCGAGGACGACGATGCGGGCGCACGAGGCGAGCTTGCGCATCTGCGGGGCGAAGAACTCGTAGAGCTGTTCGAGCTCGGTGACCTGGCTGATGCCGGTGGCGTCGAACACCAGCGCGCCGTTGCGGTCGTCGTGCGGCTGGCTGAACGTGTAGTCGGAGAGCAGTTCTCGCACCGGCTCGACGAGCCTGCCGTTGCCGCCGATCAGCAGCGGGCCGGCCAGTGCAGGCTCGCCCGCCCGGTACCGGCGCAGCTTCTCGGGCTGCGGGAGCCCGGTCTGCTTGGCGATGAACGCGCCCGGCGCGGACGAGAGGAACTGGGAGTAGAGATCGGGAGCGCCCTTGCTGGCTGCCACGGTCCACCTTCTTCGTCGATCGGGCACCCGGCGTCCGGGTGCGGTGTCGACATTGAACTTACTCTGGAGTAAGTTCAATGTCGAGGCAGGATCCCACCGCCGAGCCGGATCGCACATACATGGAGACCGACGTGACCCCGAGAGCCCGAAACAACAAGCCGGCCGCTGCATCCAAGAGTGCGGCCCCCACGCCCGCCGGCCGGCAACTTCGTCCCGTCGCCATCGTCGGCGGCAACCGTATCCCCTTCGCGCGCTCCGACAAGGCGTACGCGCAGGCGTCCAACCAGGACATGTTCACCGCCACCCTCGACGGACTGGTGAGCCGGTTCAACCTGCAGGGCGAGAAGCTCGGCATGGTGGTCGGCGGCGCGGTGCTCAAGCACAGCCGGGACTTCAACCTGATGCGCGAGAGCGTCCTCGGCAGCGCGCTGAGCCCGTACACCCCGGCCTTCGACCTGCAGCAGGCGTGCGGCACCGGCCTGCAGTCGATCGTCGCCGTCGGCGACGCCATCGCGGCCGGGCGGATCGACGCCGGCATCGGCGGCGGTGTGGACACCACCTCCGACGCGCCGATCGGCGTCAACGACGACCTGCGTGAGTTCCTGCTCTCCGTCAACCGCGCCAGGACCACCGCGGACCGGGTCAAGCTGCTCGGCCACCTCCGGCCCGCGATGGTCGGACTCGAGATCCCGCGCAACGGCGAGCCCCGGACCGGGATGTCGATGGGCGACCACGCCGCGATCACCGCCAAGGAGTTCGGCGTCCGGCGCGAGGACCAGGACGAACTGGCCGCCGCCAGCCACCGGAACATGGCCGCCGCGTACGACCGCGGCTTCTTCGACGACCTGATCACCCCGTTCCTCGGCCTGACCCGCGACGACAACCTGCGCCCCGGCTCGACCGTCGAGAAGCTCGCGACCCTCAAGCCGGTGTTCGGCACCAAGCTCGGCGACGCCACCATGACCGCCGGCAACTCCACCCCGCTCACCGACGGCGCCTCCGCCGCGCTGCTGTCCACGGACGAGTGGGCCGCCGAGCGCAACCTGCCGGTGCTCGCGCACCTGGTGGACTCCGAGACCGCCGCCGTCGACTACGTGCACGGGCCCGACGGACTGCTGATGGCGCCGACCTACGCGATCCCGAAGCTGCTCGCGCGGAACGGGTTGACGCTGCAGGACTTCGACTACTACGAGATCCACGAGGCGTTCGCCTCCGTGGTGCTCGCGACCCTGCAGGCCTTCGAGTCCGACGAGTACTGCAAGGAGCGGCTCGGCCTGGACGGCGCCCTCGGCTCCATCGACCGCAGCAAGCTCAACGTCAACGGCTCCTCGCTCGCGGCCGGCCACCCGTTCGCCGCGACCGGCGGCCGGATCGTGGCCTCGCTGGCGAAGATGCTGGCGGAGAAGGGGTCGGGCCGCGGCCTGATCTCCATCTGCGCCGCGGGCGGCCAGGGCGTCACGGCCATCATCGAGCGCTAGACCGAACAACCGCTGGACCCAGTAAGAGGGGTCGCCGAGCCCTGCTCGGCCGTCGGCGCACGGCCCGGGAATCAGTCTGATTCGCGGGCCGTGCGCCTTTGGGTGGGATGCGGCCAGCCGGTGGCGGCACGAATCCAAACCCCTAGCGGTGCGCCACAGCTGACGGCCCGGCAGACGATTGTGCGAGCAGGAAGTCCGCGCAGCGTTCGCCGGTCATGATCGATGGAGCGTTGGTGTTGGCGTGCGGAATCCGCGGTAGCGCCGAGGCGTCGGCGACGCGGAGATTCTCGACACCTCGGACACGGAGCTTCTCGTCCAGGGGACTGTCGGGTTCACGACCCATCGCGACGCTGCAGGCTTGATGGTTTGTTGTGATCGCGTTGTCCCTGATGCACGCCTCGACGTCCGAGCCCGGGCCGGGGAGAAGTTCACGCCCGACGGTGGATGCGATCGGCTCGGTCGCGATGATCTCGCGCGTGCGCTCCAGCGCCCGCACCAGCGCATCGACGTCCTCACGCTCGGAAAGCAGGTTCAGCCGGATCGCCGGTGGTGTCGCGGGATCCGATGAGCGAACCAGGACACTGCCGCGACTCTTGGGTGTCCAATACGAGGTCAACACGGACAACGCGGGCCGTAGCTTCCGTTCCTTGGGGTCGGCCAGGGCGTAGGACGGGGTGAAGATCAGCTGAAAGTCGCATGCCGGGAGCCCGGCCGTCGACCGGATATGTGCCACTGCTTCCGCGCCGTTACTGGTGAGCTTGCCCCGTCGGCGTAACAGCCACTGCAGCAACCATTTCGGCTTCCCGACGTCCGCAAGGCCGACGTACCCGGGAGCGAGAGCCCAGATCGCGAACGCGGTCGGGTGGTCGGTCAGGCCCTGACCCACGCGGGGGCTGTCGACAAGCGGGGTGATCCCGACGCGGCGGAGATGGTCCGCCGGACCGATGCCCGACAACTGCAGTAGTCGCGGCGTGCCGAACGCGCCGGCGCTCACGACGACCTCCCGGTCGGCGAATGCCCGCTGGATCCGTCCACGCCGGCGGTATTCGACGCCGACGGCACGGCCGTCGCGGATGATCACCCGGCCGACCTCGGCCTTGGTGACGACGGTCAGATTCTCCTGGTGTCGGAGGTAGCCGCGGGCCGTGCTCCAGCGTTGGCCCTTGTGGATGGTGACGGGGGAGATCGCTGCACCGTCGAGTTCGGGTCCGCTGACGTCGTCGTTGGCGCCGACACCTGAGGCACGCGCCGCGGCGACAAAACACCGAGACAGCTCGTCGGGATACGGCACGCGGGCGACGCGCATCGGGCCCCGTTCGATCCGAGCGAACACCGGCGCCACGTCATTCCAGCCCCAGCCGGGCAGCTGCCAGCCGTCGTAGTCGAGACTGCTGCCCTTGACCCAGATCATCGCGTTCATCGCGCTGGAGCCGCCGAGCACCCGTCCGCGCGGTTGCGCGATCCGTCGGTTGGCGCAGCCGGGCTCTGGATCGGTTTCGTAGGCCCAGTCCAACGAGGTCCCGAACTGCCGGGGGTACGCCAGCGGCGCTCGGATCGTCAGCCGCCGATCCGATCCGCCGGCCTCGATCAACAGAACGGTCGACGCGGATTCTGTGGCCAACCGCCCGGCAACCGCGCAGCCGGCAGAGCCGGCCCCGACCACGACGAAGTCATATGTCGTCACGCGCAAGCTCCGTTCCCCTCGGAAGCCGCTGGCGTAGCTGGAGCCGGAAGGCCGGTATCTGACGCCCGACGGACGCGGTCCTCGCACGACAGTCGCCCCGTCCAGGGTAGGTCTGCACGGCGAGGGCGAACAAGCCCTTCGTTCTCGTCCGGCTTCGGTATCGCAAACCCTTCGCCGAGTCCGCCCGGGCGCACATTCGGGGGCGCCGGCCTGGGGCGGGTGGGGCGGGTGTTCGGTATCGGGAAGGTCACGGACGCGCTCCGGATGGTGTTCGCGTCGTTATCAAGCGCCGCATCCGGACCGGTTGCCGGTGTTAGGTAGGGCACTGACCGGGTGCCCCGTGTCCGCCCTCTGCGCGCCGCGAAGGTGGCCGGCGCCCGGGGTGGGAGGCCGCTCCGGAACGGCGCCGACGGCCGTCGTGAGCGCTGGGGATCGGGCCGCTCGCCCGCGTCGGATCGTTGGGCGAATCTAATTGCAGTACAACGATTCCGGGCTGCCTCTCGGTGGTTCGACGCGCCGACCCGCGGGCGGGGTGACGGCGGCAGTGCGGGCGTCGGAGTGCCGCCACGCCGAGTGCCGCCGGGACGGACCGGATTCGGCCGAATGTCAACCCGACACGCCAGAAGAAAGAATGTGACGCTCGTCTCGATTGGTTGAAACCTGGGCTACCTGCGACGTTACCTGGTTGTGACCTAATTGCTGCGTGACGGTGACCTGAGAGGGATGGGGAAGTCCTTCGCAACACCCGCGGCATCCGTTCGCCAGGCCGACGCGCCTTTCGGCCGAATCTTGGAGTACGACCTTGCACGTTTCACACTCGCGCCATTTCCGTGCGGCCATTGCCGCCGCCGCCTTGACCACCTGTGTCGTCGGTTTCGTCGGCCCCGGCGTCGCGAGCGCCGACACCACTGACACCGCCGCTGCGGGCGTCGTCGCTGCTCCGGTCCGGTTCCACGAAGCCGGGAACCTGTTCAAGGCGCTCCAGTTCCCCACCCTTCCCGGTGCCGACTCGGGGTCGGCCGACCAGGCTCAGCCCGGATCCGTGGAGACGGCCCCGGCGCCGGAGGCGGCCCCGGCACCCCCGCCGCCGCCCCCGCCGCCCCCGCTCGCGGTGACCCCGGACGAGCTGGCGCGCATCGTGCCCGGCATGCCCGCGGAGAAGATCGCGGCGTACGTCGCGCCTCTGAACGCGGCGATGACGCGCGGCGGTATCGACAACCCCGTCCGCCAGGCGGCCTTCATCGCGCAGCTCGCCGTCGAGTCCGACTCGTTCCGGACATTCGAGGAGTACGCGTCCGGGCGCGCCTACGAGGGTCGAGCGGACCTCGGAAACACCCATGCGGGCGACGGGGAGCGCTACAAGGGCCGCGGCGCCATCCAGATCACCGGCCGCCACAACTACGAGAGCGTGAGCGCGTACACGGGCGTCGACTTCGTCGCGCAGCCCGAGCTTCTCGAGGCACCGGAGAACGCCTTCACCACCGCCGCCTGGTACTGGACCTCGAGGAACCTCAACCAGGTCGCCGACACCGCCGGAATCGTCCGGGTGTCCGAGCTCGTCAACGGCGGCCACCACGCCCTCGATCGGCGGGTGCGGGACTTCCAGCGCGGCCTGGACGTTCTGCTCCAGCCGTGACGCGGACAGCGAGCGCCGCGACCGAGCGCTGACGCGGCCCACCACGCAGGGCCCCGGTACACGCCGAACCGGAGGGCCCTGCGTCTGTTCGCGCCGGGTCGGCTGCCGCCGGCGGCGCAGCCACCGTTCATGTCGCCCTGGCCGTCCTGTCGGTTCGTTCGCGCCGCGGCCCCGGCGACGATGTACAGCGTCTGTCCGGGCCACACGGCAGTCCAGGGGTGACGCGTTGGACATGGACGCGTGTTGGTGATTTCGGCGTCAGACCTCCGGCGGGCGGCTCCTGCCTCGAGAGTCCGCCCAGACACCCGCTCGATTGCGCCGGGAATCGTCGAGCACGGACGGTCGCGGGGGTGCACGGCAGCGGCCGGCGGTCGCGGCACTCTGGCGGTTGCCGCTCGGGATTCGCGGGTAATGCCTGGTAGTCGCACGAATCGCGTCGCCGGGACCCGGATTGGAAATATTTTGTGATGGATGTGTAACGCCTTGTGAGCCGACCCCGATACCCAAGTAGTCCCGCGTTGCAGCCAGACCCCCGACCCGGCTGCAGCGTGGGACTACCTATTTCTGCGGGCCGTCTTCTGTGCCCCCGCCGTCGCGCTCCTGGCCATCGTCCGGGCGGTGCACGTTTTGTCCCGTCTACCCTTGAGCCTCGGAAACGACCTGGCCTCGGCGGGGTGAAGCAATCAGTGGGAGGGCCGTGATGATCGGCGCCAACGGCGGTATCGGTGGAGATTCGGGCGAACGGGCGGAAACCGGCCCCGAATCGGATGCGCACGACGCCGCGCCCGATGTCGACGAGGCGCAGACGGTGCGGATCTCGCGTGAGCCCGATGTAGACGACGCCCGGACGGCTCGACTGACCAGGGCGACCGAATCGGAGCCCCGGGCGGACGCCGTCGCGCCGGAACCGGACGCCGACCCCGAGCGCGCGGCCGACTCGAAGTCCACTGCCGACGAGGTTGCCGGGTCCGGGACCGCCGCCGAACTCGCGGCCGGCGCCGAGGCAGCGCGCGGCACGGAGTCTGTGAGCGACGCAGAGCCCGTGAACGAGGTCGCCACCCACGCGGGGCCCGCGGCCGACGCCGACCCGACCACGGCGGTACCGTCCCCAGGTTCCGACCGCGATGCCGACCTCGACGCGCCCGATGATTCCGTCGCGCCGGTGGAGACGTTCACCGCGCCCGCCGTTGATCCGGGGGAGGTGAAGACCGAGGTGATGTCCGTGGTGCGCGTCGAGCCGCCGGCCGCCCAGTCACCGGAGGAGCCTCCGACCACCGTCGTCGCCCCGCCGCGGTCGATCACCCCGCCCTCGCAGCCTCGGCCCCAGCAGGCCCAGCCTCAGCAGGCTCAGGCTCAGCAGGCTCAGGCTCAGCAGGCTCAGGCTCAGCAGGCCCAGCCTCAGCAGGCCCAGCCCCAGTCTCAGACCCCGCCGCCCTCGGAGCCTCGGCCACTCAACGCCGACCCGGTGCCCGCCGACCGCGCGGGCGGGTCCGGTCGGTCCACCGGCGTGAAGGTCGCGATCGGTGCGGCCGCCGCGCTCGCCGTCGGCATCCTCGCCTACGGGGTCGACTACGCGATGTCCTCGGACCAGGTACCGCGCGGCGTCTCCGTCGCGGGGGTAGACGTGGGCGGGATGAACCCGGCCGATGCCGAGGCGATGCTGCGCACCGAGCTCGGTCCGCGCGTGCAGCAGCCCGTCGAGATCCGGGCGGGCGACGCGCAGGCGCAGGTGGTGCCGGAGCAGGCAGGCCTGGGCATCGACTGGTCCGCCACGCTGGACCGCGCCGGCGCCCAGCCGCTGAACCCGGTCACCCGGCTGACCTCACTGTTCTCCCACCGCGAGATCGGGGTCGTGTCCACCAGTGACGAGGCGGCACTGGCCGCCGCAGTCGAGGGGCTCCGCCCTCAGGTGGACCGCGCCCCGGTCGAGGGCGGCATCGCCTTCGACGGCCCCACCCCGACCGGTGTCTCGCCGCGCGCCGGCCAGGCTCTCGATGCCGCGGGAGCGGCCTCGGCCCTCGCCGAGCAGTGGGCTGCCGTCGGCGGCGTCGAGGTGCCGGTGAACGTGGCACCGGTCGCGGTGACCCAGGACGGCGTGGACCGCGCACTGCGCGACATCGCGACCCCGGCCGCGGCTGCCGACGTCACGGTGACCGGTAAGGACGGCAAGTCGGCTGTCCTGCGCCGCAACGACATCGGTGCGGTACTGACCTTCGCGCCGGACGGCAGCGGCGGGCTGGCCCCCGGGTACAACGTCGACGCCGCGGCGGCCCTGCTGGCGCCGCAGTTGGCGCCGACCGAGGTCAAGCCCAAGGACGCGACGTTCAGCTTTGCCGGCGGCTCGCCGAAGGTGGTGCCGTCCGTCACCGGCAACGTCGTGGAGTGGCACAAGACCCTCGGCGGCCTGCCGGACCTGCTGGCCGCGCCCGGCGACCGCAGTGTCGCGGCGGTCTACGAGGCCAAGGAACCGGAGCTCACCACCGCAGCGGCGGACAAGCTCGGCATCCGGGAGGTCATCTCGGAGTACACGACCGGCGGTTTCGAGTACGCGTCCGGCGTGAACATCCGCCTCGCCGCGGCCGAGATCAACGGTGCCCTGGTCAAGCCGGGAGGAACCTTCTCGCTCAACGGTCACACCGGTACCCGCGGCGCCGCGGAGGGCTACGTCGAGTCCGGGATCATCAACAACGGACGACCGGACAAGGCCGTGGGCGGCGGCATCAGTCAGCTCGCGACGACGCTGTACAACGCGTCGTACTTCGCGGGCATGAAGGACGCCGGCCACACCGAGCACAGCTACTACATCTCGCGCTACCCCGCGGCCCGCGAGGCCACCGTCTTCGACGGAGCGATCGACCTGCAGTTCACCAACACCGCACCGACCGGAGTGGTGATCGAGGCGGTGGGTACGAGTTCCGATGTGACGGTGCGGTTCTGGGGAACGAAGTCGGTGGAGGTGGAGTCCATTGCCGGTGAGCGCTACGCCGACACCTCGCCGAACACGGTGAACCTGCCCAAGGGCGCCGGCTGCGTCCCGTCCGGCGGCGCGAAGGGATTCACCACCAGCGACACCCGGGTGATCTCCGATCACAAGACGGGAGAAGAGATCTCGCGTCACACCCGCACGGTGAAGTACGACCCGGTGCCCATCGTCAAGTGCGAGTAGGCGCAACAGCCGCAACGCAAACAGCGCTGCCGCGCACCGACGATCCGGTGCGCGGCAGCGCTGCTGTCAGGGGTCTACCCGCGGTGAACCGGAGGCTCAGAACGCGGCTTCGTCGAGCTCCATGATGTCGTTGTCGACGGCGGCGACGATCGCGCGGCTCGCGGTCAGCTCCGGCAGCACGTTCTTCGCGAAGAAGGACGCGATGGCGACCTTGCCCTCGTAGAACGCCTTGTCCTTGTCGGACGCGCCGCCGTCGAGAGCCGCGAGGGCGATCTCGGACTGGACCAGCAGACGCCAGCCGATCAGCAGGTCGCCGACGGCCATCAGGAAGCGGACGGAGCCGAGGCCGACCTTGTACAGCTCGGTCGGCTGCTCCTGCGCGCCCATCAGGAACCCGGTGAGGGTGGCGGCCATGGTCTGGACGTCCTCGAGGGCGGTGGCGAGCAGGGCGCGATCGCCCTTGAGGCGGTCGTCGCCGGTCTCGCTGTCGATGAACTGCTTGACCTGCCCGGCGACGTGGGCCAGGGCGACGCCACGGTCGCGGGCGATCTTGCGGAAGAAGAAGTCCTGCGCCTGGATGGCGGTGGTGCCCTCGTACAGCGAGTCGATCTTCGAGTCGCGGATGTACTGCTCGATCGGGTAGTCCTGCAGGAAGCCGGAGCCGCCGTAGGTCTGCAGGCTGTCGGTCAGGTACTGGTAGGCCCGCTCGGAACCGACACCCTTGACGATCGGGAGCAGCAGGTCGTTGACGCGGAACGCGGTGTCCTTGTCGGCGCCGGAGACCAGCTTGGCGAGCTCTTCGTCCTGGTGTGCCGCGGTGTAGAGGTACACCGCGCGCAGGCCCTCCGCGTACGCCTTCTGCATCGCGAGGCTGCGACGGACGTCCGGGTGGTGGGTGATGGTCACGCGGGGCGCGGCCTTGTCGGTCATCTGCGTCAGGTCGGCACCCTGCACGCGCGCCTTGGCGTAGTCGAGCGCGTTGAGGTAGCCGGTGGACAGGGTGGAGATGGCCTTGGTGCCCACCATCATCCGGGCGTGCTCGATGACGTCGAACATCTGGGCAATGCCGTTGTGGACCTCGCCGACCAGCCAGCCCTGTGCGGGCACGCCGTGGCCGCCGAAGGTCAGCTCACAGGTGGTGGACGCCTTCAGGCCCATCTTGTGCTCGACGTTGGTGACGAAGACGCCGTTGCGCTCGCCGAGCTCGTTCTTCTCGAAGTCGAAGTGGATCTTCGGGACGAAGAACAGGCTCAGGCCCTTGGTGCCCGGTCCGGCGCCCTCGGGGCGGGCCAGCACCAGGTGGAAGATGTTCTCGAACAGGTCGTCCGAGGTGGCGGACGTGATGAAGCGCTTGACGCCCTCGATGTGCCAGGTGCCGTCGTCCTGCTTGATCGCCTTGGTGCGTCCGGCGCCCACGTCGGAGCCGGCGTCCGGCTCGGTGAGGACCATGGTGGCGCCCCAGCCGCGCTCGACGCAGGTGGCCGCCCACTGCTTCTGCTCGTCGGTGCCGTTGGTGTAGAGCACGTTCGCGAACGACGGGCCGGCCTGGTACATGAAGGCGGCGGGCTGCGCGCCCAGCATCATCTCGGCGATGGCCCACACCAGGGCGCGGGGGACCGGCACGCCGCCGATCTCCTCGTCGAGGCCCATGCGGTACCACTCGGCGTCCCACATGGCCTTGAAGGACTTCTTGAAGGGCTCCGGCAGGGTCGCCTCGTGCGTCTCGGTGTCGAACACCGGCGGGTTGCGGTCGGCGTCGGCGAACGACTCGGCCAGCGGTCCCTCGGCGAGGCGCGCGACCTCGGACAGCATGTCCTTGATGGTCGCGACGTCCAGGTCGCCCCAGGTGCCTGCGTTCAGTGCGTTCTCGAGACCCAGCACCTCGAAGAGGTTGAACTCCAGGTCACGGACGTTGCTCTTGTAATGGCCCATGTCTTCTTAACTCTCCCGGTGAGGTGCGGTCTCGCTGTGTCAGTACCGCCCAAGTGTACCTACTCGTCGGTAACTTACGCGATGTTACTCGTGATTCAGTTAGCTGCCAAGAGATGGTTTTGTCGCGATCACCACCAGGTCCGTCACGACGCCCGCGTCGTCGCCCCCGCCCTGCGGCGTGGCCACGACCCGGAGCCCGGTGCCGTCGAGGTCCTCGGTCAGTTCCTCTGGGAGGCAGAGTGTTTCGGGTTCCACGGGGAAGTGCGCATGCGCCACGGCGGCGTGTCCGAGTAGCAGCAACGTGCCGCCGGGGGCCAGCGCGGCCGCCGCCCGGCGCAGCAGCGCACGCCGCGGCGACCTGGGCAGATGCAGGTACGTGAGGAGTACGAGGTCATAGTTCGGCGGCAGTTCGACCTGCGTCACATCGGCCCGCACCCAGTCGACGCGATCGCGCACCGACCTGGGCGAATGCGCCGCCGCGCGGTGGCCCTTGGTCAGTGCGACCGTGGAGAAGTCCACCGCCGTCACCCGCCATCCCCGGTTGGCCAGCCACAGGGCGTTCCGGCCCTCGCCGCAGCCCAGGTCGAGGGCCCGGCCGGCGGTGAGGGCCGTGGCCACCGCCACCACGGTCGGGTCGGCGGCCGCGCCCCAGGTGAGTTCGTCGCCCGCGTACCGGGCGTCCCAGTCGTGTGCATCCATGCGCGTGACCGTAGTGGCGGGGTCGGCCCCGTCGGTCAGCGGTTGAGCGTGGTGCGCATCAGCAGCACGTTGTAGTTCGAGTGCACTGTGGTGAGGAAGTAGAGGTCGGGACCGGTCGACCACGGGTGCATGTACGCCCCGTAGGCGGTGGGCAGTTCGCGGGCGTCGAGTAGCACCTCCGCCGGACCCCACGGTCCGGTCGGGCTCGGGGAGCGCCGCATCACCACCGAGTTGAAGTTGTCGGTGGTGAGCATCAGGTACTGACCGAGGAACTCGTTGTACTGCACCGACAGCTCGCCGACGCCGCCGAAGACGATCGGTGCCGCGGCGTTGACGTCGCCCTTCTTCCATTCGGTGCCGTTCCAGTACTCGTAGGCGGCCAGGTCGCGAATCTGCTTCTCCGGCACCCGGGCCACGTAGGCGAGCCCGCCGCGGCCGGGTGGCGTGCCGTACTCGTAGACGAAACCGCCGTCCTTGAGGAAGGCGTTCATCTGGAAGTTCCGGTTGGCGCCGTCGCTGGGGCGGTTGGTCTCGGGGGCTTGCACCCAGTTCTCGCCGTTGTCGGTGGAGACCGCCAGGCTCGAGTAGTTGGTCTCCCAGTGCCCCGGGTCGCCCCAGTTCTTCACCGACATCAGTGACATGTACTGCACTCCGTCGACCGCCACACCCGCCGTGGGGATCCGGCTGATCTCGATGAACGGGATCTTCGGACTGGGAACGAGTTCCTTCGACTGGCCCAGCAGGTCGCGGGGTGTGCTGTCGAAGGCCATGCCGTCGGCAAGGTTGCGGTCGTTGCTCCGGTAGAGCGTGTTGCTGCGCCAGGACCAGAGGCTGCCGGCGAGCAGGTTCGGCACGCCGAGGCCCGCCGAGTCGCCGAATGCGGTGAGGGTCTGGCCGCTTCCGTTGTCCCACATGATGCCGAGGTCGGTGCCGAGGACATTGCTGTCCTGGGTGCGGTTGGCGCTGAGCATGCCGGTCGCCTGGGCCACGGCGGTTGTCCGTCCGCGCAGGTCAGGGAGTCCGTTCGTGCCGTTGAGTCCGGGAATCGGGTTCACCGTGTTGGGGTCGGCGGCGGCGGGCGGGGCCAAGGCCAGCAGCGTCGCCATCCCGAGAATCGATGCCTGTACGAATGTCCTGGCGTGCCCTGCGTTCACGCGAAACCCCCTCGGCTTTCCGTGTCTGCTCTCGTCGGAACAGGACGGGACCAGCGGGTCGCCGCCTGGGACACATGTTAGTGATGCGGAACACATTTGTCCGTGTGAGCAACGGGGCTCGTGTGAATTGCCAGGGTTCGGACGCCGCGCGAATCAAGAAACTGACACAGGTTCATTCCCGACTCCGTGACCGCGTGAGGGTCGTGCACAGTACGGTGTCCTGAGGAGTTCGTGGGTGTGCCCGAGCATCCGGTGCGACATTTTTGAAACAGAGGAGACAGGCAAATGGGTGCAGTGATCGCCAACTCAACGGAGCTTCGGCATTCCGCGATGCTCGGTCTGGGGGCGTACCGCCCGCGTCGTGTCGTGACGAACGAGGAGATCTGCG
The DNA here is from genome assembly GCF_056401315.1 of Rhodococcus sp. P4_F5. Taxonomy (NCBI): domain Bacteria; kingdom Bacillati; phylum Actinomycetota; class Actinomycetes; order Mycobacteriales; family Nocardiaceae; genus Rhodococcus; species Rhodococcus sp. P4_F5. The sequence goes on from NZ_JBFUJP010000002.1 coordinate 36,737, forward strand.
AGCAGATCGACTCGACCGACGAGTGGATCCAGTCCCGGTCCGGCATCAAGAGCCGTCGTTTCGCGGGCGAGGACGAGTCGGTGCTCGCCATGTCGATCGAGTCGGGTCGCCGGGCGCTCGAGGCCGCGGGCGTCAGCAGCCAGCAGATCGGCACGGTCATCGTCGCCACGTCCACCTACCCGGTGCAGACCCCGGCGTGCTCGGCCCTGGTCGCGGATGCGCTCGGCACCGGGGGCGCGGGCGCGATCGACGTGGCCGCCGGCTGCGCGGGATTCTGCTACGCGCTGGGCCTCGCCTCCGACCTCGTGCGCGCGGGCAGCCAGGACTACGTGCTGGTGATCGGCGTCGAGCGGATGAGCGACTCGACCGAGCCCACCGACCGCTCGGTGCGCTTCATCTTCGGTGACGGCGCGGGCGCCGTGGTCGTCGGCCGCGGCGAGGAGACCGGGATCGGACCCGTCGTGTGGGGTTCGGACGGCGCGCAGGGCACCGCCATCCGCCAGGAGCCGAACTGGGTGGACTTCGCCGAGAACCCGGCCCAGCAGCGGCCGTGGATCAAGATGGAGGGCACCTCGGTGTTCCGCTGGGCGGCCTTCGAAATGGGCAAGATCGCGCTGCAGACCCTCGACAAGTCCGGTGTGACGATGGAGGACCTGGACGCGTTCATCCCGCACCAGGCCAACGCCCGCATCACCGATGTGATCGCCCGCAGCATTCACCTGCCGGAGACGGTCGCGGTGTCCAACGACATCGCAGAGACTGGCAACACCTCGGCCGCGTCGATCCCGCTGGCGATGGAGGAGATGCTCCGTACCGGCAAGTCCAAGGCGGGCGACACCGCGCTGCTGCTGGCGTTCGGCGCCGGGCTGGCCTACGCCGGCCAGGTCGTCAAGATGCCGCCGCTCGCGCAGGCCTGACACCCGATCTTCCAGCCGGGGGCGTCCCCCACGCGGTCCGACCGCGTGGGAGGGCGCCCTCAGTCGTCGGCGGGCTCGGCGGCGGAAGTGCCGGAGCCGGGGCCACCGGACTCCGCCTCGGCCAACGCGACGACCCGGTCGAGGAACTCGCCCGGGACCTCGGAGCGGCTCGCGTCCCACCGTCCGGCTCGCAGGTCCGCCTGCAACGCAACCAGGCCCCGGTGGACCAGCGGACCGCCGTCCACCAGGTATCGGACCATGCCGTGGTCGGCGCAGGTCGCCGCGGTCGCCGCCAGTACCGTCTTGGCCTCGTCGTCGTGGCCCGCCGCGAACAGGCAGGCGGTGAGCAGCCGGTTCGCCTGCAGCAGCACCCGGTTCCGCCCGCTCGGCGCGAGCCGTGCCACCCATGCGCGGGCCAGGCCCAGTGCCTTGTCGGCGTCCTCCGCGGTCCCGGACCGCAGCAGCAGCCGCGCGGCGGTCGCGTCCTCGAGCTGGGCGGTGATCTCTGCGATCCCGTCGATCGGGGGGACCCCGGCCGGTCGCAGGGTCTCGATCTGCGGTGGGCGCGGCGGGACGGTCACGTCGAGCCCGAGGAGGACGCGTTCGTTCTCGATGCGGGCCCGTAGCCGGGGCAGGTCCAGCGTCGCCGCGGCGCGCGCGCCGTTCGCCAGCCGGGCCGCCGCCGCCGGCAGGTCGCCGTGCAGGGCCTTGATCCGGGCGCCGATGACGTACCGCGCCAGCATGAAGTCGACGGCGCCGCCCTCCGCGCCCAGTTCGCAGCTCTCGTCGAGTAGCTGCTCGGCCTCGGCCACCTTGCCCTGCTCGTAGAACAGCTCGCCGAGCAGCGCCCCGGCCAGCCGGGCGGCGTGCGACTGCCGGCCCGCCGACTCCTGGGCCAGCTGCAGTGACTGCCGGAACAGCTTCTCGGCCCGGACCAGGTCGAGCTGCTCGTTGGCCCCGATGCCGGCGAAGCAGAATCCGATCGTGGCGCTGAACGGCCCACCCAGTCGCCGGTAGTGGTCCTCGCTCCAGTCCTGCCAGTGCCGGACACCGTCGAAGTCGAACCGGCACAGCGCCGCGATGGACGCCAGGTTCGCCGCGGCCGCGACCACCCACGGCGGCCGGCCCTCGGGCCGCGCCAGGCACTCGGCCGCGAGCTTGTCGGACACCACCAGCCGGTCCAGGTGTGCGGCCATCACGCCACGCACCACATTGGCCTCGATCCGCAGTTCTGCTCTGTTCTCGGAGCCCGGGTGGGCCCGCACCGCGGTGCGGCCGACGTCCAGTGCGGCGCGTGCGGCCTCGGGTCGTTGCAGCAGCACGTTCGCCCAGGCCACCGCGAGCTGCAGCCGCGGCCGCGCGACGTTCGCCGCGGGCAGCTTGGCGACCAGCCCGAGCAGGGTCGACATCCTGGAGTGCTCGATCAGGTGGTAGCTGTCGCGTTCGACGAGCTCCACCGCCCGGTCGGGATCGCCGCCGAGCAGGGCCTGGTCGACGGCCTCGCCGGTCAGGCGCCGCTCCGCGAACCACTTGGACGCGGCGAGGTGCAGCTCCGCGGTCCGGCCCGGTTGATCGCGCTCGAGCCGGCGCCGGAGGTACTCGGCGAACAGGTGGTGGTAGCGGAACCACTCGCCGCGGGCATCGACACGGTGCAGGAACAGGTCTCGATCCTCCACCTCCTCGAGGATTGCCTGGCCACGCTGTACCCCGGCCAGCGTCGAGGCGAGGGACGCGCAGGTCTGTTCGCTGRCGGAGGTGGTCAGCAGGAAGTCGAGCATCTCCGGTTCCAGGGCGTTGAGCACGTTCTCCGCGAGGAACTCGCCGATGGCCTGGTGCCCGGCCAGGTGCTCGATGATCTCGGCCAGGCGGGCGGGACGCTCGTTGCCCCGCAACGACAGTGAGGCCAGTTGCAGCGCCGCCGCCCACCCGTCGGTGGACCGCAGCAGCCCCTCCACGTCGTCGGCGGCGAGCTGCAGGCCACCGAGGTCGACCAGCAGCTGCCGCGATTCGTCGGAATCGAAACGCAGTGCGGTGGAGTCGATCTCGATCAACTCGTCGTCCAAGCGCATCCGGCTCATCGGCAGTCCTGCGCGGTTACGGCTGGTCACAACCACCTGTAGGTGGTGGCAGCCGTGCTGGATCAGGTAGCCCAGCGCGGCGACGGTGGCGGGGCTGCTCACCCGATGCCAGTCGTCGATCACCAGCGCGACGCGACGGCCGGCGGAGTGGATCTCGTTGACCAGCGCCGTCAGCACGTAGGCCTCCGCGTCCTCACCGTGGTCCTCGAGTACCTGTCCCAGTTCCTCGGCGAGGGTCGGCTGGACCCGCCGGATCGCCTCGACGAGGTGCGAGAGGAACCACACCACGTTGTCGTCGTCGTGGTCGACGGTCAGCCAGGCGACGGCGACGTCCTGCTGGGCCAGCGCGGCGCTCCACTGCGCGGCCAGGGTGGACTTGCCGTACCCGGCGGGGGCGTGGATGACGGTGAGCCGGCGACGATCTCCGACCCGCAGCAGGTCGATCAGCCGCTCGCGCGAGACCAGGGCGCGGACCGGGGTGGGCGGCCGGAAGCGCGTGGCGGGCGCCGGCGGCGTCAGGTTCGTGGTGTGGCGGCGGCTGGCGTAGGACAGCCGGCGGGACCGGCCGGAGAGGTAGCCCGTCGTATCCGCGACCGCGGGCCGCAAGACGGTCGCGTCACCGTCGCGGCTGTCGGGGAGGACCTCCGACTCGGTGCCGCTGGGCAGTGCCATCTCGTCGACATCGAGTCCGTGCCTGCGCTCGGTCGCCTGCAGCGCGTGGCCGAACTCGGCGGCGGAGGCGGGCCGGACCTCGGGGTCCTGCGCCATCGCCTCTTCGATCACGTTGCACACGTCGGACGGGATGCCGTCGGTGCGCAGGTCGGGGATCGGTTCGCGGGTGATCCGCAGGAACTGAGACACCACCTTCTCGCCCTCGCGGCGCTCGAAGGCGGCATGCCCGGTCAGGGCGCAGAACAGCGTGGCGCCGAGGCTGTAGATGTCGGCGGTGCGGTCGGGCGTCCGTCCCGCGAGCACCTCCGGGGCGGTGAAGGCGGGGGAGCCGGTGACCGCACCGGTGGCGGTCTCGAATCCGCCCGAGATGCGCGCGATGCCGAAGTCGGTCAGCTGCGGTTCGCCGTAGTCGGTGAGCAGGATGTTCGCCGGCTTCACGTCCCGGTGCAGGGTGCCGGCGCGGTGCGCGCACTCGAGCGCCCCGGCCATCTTCACCCCGACCCGCAGCGTCGCGGCCCAGTCGAGAGGGCCCTGCTTCCTCAGCAGTTCTTGCAGGGAGTTGCGCGGGTGGTACTGCATCACGATGTACGGCCGGCCGTCGGAAGTGGCGCCGACCTGCAGGATGTTGACGATGTGGGGATGCCCGGAGAGCCGTCCCATCGCCTGCTGTTCGCGCAGGAACCGTTCGAGGTTGTCCGGGTCGAGTGCGCCGCTGAGCACCTTCACGGCGACCTCACGGTCCAACGCGGCCTCTCGGCACCGGTACACCACGCCGAAGCCGCCGCGGCCGATCTCCTCGGCGTCGACGAACCCGGCAGCATGAAGTTCCGCCACGACGCCCGGCGCGGACTCGTGCGGGTGACCGGACATCGACTCAGCCCCGTACATGGCTTCGGGCGCGTGTGTCTCGCCCAACCGAATGACCCGTCCTCATCTGATCACCTCTTGGTGCAGAGTCCTCTTCAGGGTAGTCCGGGCCGGGGCGGGAGGAAGCCCGTTGACGGCGGCAAAAAGCCGGCAGCGGGCACGTCGTGGTGACGTGCCCGCTGCCGGGATCAGAGGTGGTGCGGTGCGGTCAGGACGATCCGAAGAGGCCGTCCGCCGAGCCGGCGCCGCCGGTTCCGCCGCCGGGGGTCTCGACGGCGGTCACGTTGACCACCGAGGCGTCCGACGACGAGCCGAGGACGCCGGCCGCGCCGCTGTACACGGCGGTGACGCCGTGCGCGCCGACCGCGGTGAAGCTGTGGGTCAGCGTCGCGGTCCCGCCGGTCACCGGGACCGGTGCGCCGATCGCGGTGGTGCCGTCGAAGAACTGGACGGTGCCGCCGGCCTGGCCCGGGGCCACGGTCGCGGTGAGCGTCGCGGCCTGGCCCGCGGTCGCGGTGGCCGGGGCGTCGAGCGTGGTCGTGGTGCGGACCTCGTTCGGCGCCGGGACCGCCACCTCGATGCTGCGGGCGGCGGCGGTGGACGCCGTGAATCCCTTGGCGCCGTTGAAGGTTGCGGTGATCGAGTGCGTCCCCGCGGTGGTGAACTCGTGGGCCAGGGTGGCAACGGAACCGGCGACGGCGACGGGCGCGCCGATCGCGGTGGTGCCGTCGAAGAACTGGACGGTGCCGCCGGCGGGAGCCGGGTCGACGGTCGCGGCAATGCTGACGGCCACCCCGGTCTTGGCGTGGCTCGGCGTGGTCAGCACGGTGGTGGTGTCGCGGACGACGGTGCTCACGGTGACGGTGCGGGCCGCGGAGGTGGAGGCGGCGACGCCGGGTGCGCCGAGGTAGACGGCGGTGACGGTGTGCGTGCCGTCGGTGTCGAAGACGTGCGGGAGCTTCGCGGTGCCGCCGGTGAGCGCGACCGGTGCGCCGAGGTTCACGTCGCCGTCCTTGAACTGGACGGAGCCGCCGACGGTGGCCGGGCTCACCGTGGCGATGAGGTCGACGGTCGCGCCGTTGTCCGCGGTCGCGGGGGCCGCGAGCGTGGTCGTGGTGGCGGTGTCCGGGCGGGCGACGACGTTGATCGTCGCCAGCGGGCCGGCGCCGGCGTTCAGGGCCGCGCCGCCGCTGTCGCGCGGTGAGCAGCGGGTCGCGGACCAGTAGGACACACCGAAGACGGGGTCCTTCTCGTGGACCAGCGAGGTGTAGAAGTTCTCGTCAGCCTTGTAGTTTCCGGCGTTGCCGGTGGTGCGGACCTTCGGCTCCACGACGGATCCGACGGGGCCGGCCACGGCCGTCACCTCGATCGCCGGTAGCCGGTAGGTGGTGTCACCGCTGGCGTTGACGACGATGCCGCCCTCGGCGCCGTCGTTGCTGCTCGGCCCGTTCCCGACGGTCTCGTTGCCGCCGGAAAGGCGCAGCACCTGCCCGGCCGGATCCGGGTTGCCGTTCTCGGCGACCCGCAGCACGGACGGCGCCTTGCCGGCGAGGTTCACGGCGGTGCCGGGAACCACGGCGGCGGAGACGAACTGTGCGCCTTCGGGGATCTCGTAGTCGAACTTGAGCCGCGAGACGCTGGCGCGGTTGCGCAGGTTCTCGCCCTTGCCCGGCAGCGTCATCGCATTCGGCTGCAGCCGGTAGGTGAAGGTGTCGCCGGTGATCACGGTGGCCGGGGCGTCGACCGTGACGCCGGCCGCGATGGTCTTGTCGGTGGTGTCGAGCAGGCTCTTGAACTTGCCCCAGCAGGCGGCGGTGAAGTCGGTGTTGGTGGGTGCGGCGGAGGCGGGGGCGGCGAACAACAGCCCGCCGGTGGCCATCCCGGCGGCCGCGAGGACCGCCACTGCGCGGCGCATGGGCGCGTGCGACATGAGTACTCCTGAGGTGGTGGTGCGAGGGTGGCGGGTGGTCACGAGCCGAACGGCAGCGAGGCGGAACCGGTGCCGCCGGCCCCTCCGTCGCCCGTCTCGGACGCGGTCACGGCAAAGGGAGCGGAGGTGGAGGCCACGTAGCCGGCCGCACCGCTGTAGACGGCGGTGACGGAATGGCCACCCGCGGTGGTGAAGGTGTGCGGCAGGATCGCCGCGCCGTTGACCACGGTGACCGGTCCGCCGATCTTGTCGGTGCCGTCCATGAACTGGACGGTGCCGCCCGCGGAGGCGGGGGAGACGGTGGCGGACAGGTCGACGGACTTGCCGACGGTGGCCGTGGGCAGGGCCGTCACCTTGGTGAGAGTCGCGACGTCGGACGGCGCCGGGGCGCTGACGTCGACGGTTGCCGAGGCCGACTGCGAGGCCGCGAAGCCGAGCGAGCCCTGGTAGGACGCGGTGATGTTGCGGTGGCCTGCGCCGGCGAAGTTGTGTGCCAGGGTGGCGACGCCACCGACGACCTCGACGGGCGCGCCGATCGGGGTGTTGTCCTCAGCGAACTGGACGGTGCCGCCCTCGGGTGTGGGCGAGACCGTCGCGGACAGGGCGACCGCGGACCCGGAGGTCGCGGTGGCGGGCACGGTCAGCGTGGTCGCGGTCGGCGCGGCGACGACCGCGGCGGGCGCGACGTTGACGGTCTGGGCCGCGGAGGTCGAGCCGGTGAACCCGTCGGCGCCGTTGAAGACGGCGGTCAGGGTGTGCGCGCCTTCGGTGGCGAAGGTGTGGCGCAGCGCGGCGGTGCCGCCCACGACCGTGGCCGGTGCGCCGATGTTGGTGTTGCCGTCCTTGAACTGGACGGTGCCGCCCGCGGGGGCGGGGGCGACCTCGGCCGAGAGGGTGACGGCGGCGCCGATCGTGGCGTCGGCGGGCGCGGTCAGCGCGGTGGTGGTGTCCACGGCGGGCGCGACAACCTGGATCGTGGCCAGCGGCTTGGCGCCGGCGTTGAGCGCGCCGCCCTGGCTGTCCCGGGGCACGCAGCGGGTGGGCGCCCAGACGGTGCCGACGACCGGTGCCGACGCCTTGGCCAGCGAGGTGCTGTAGTTCTCGTCGGCGTTGTAGCCGGCGGCGTTGCCGCTGGTACGCAGCTTCGGGGTGATGGTCCCGGGAGCGACGGCGGTGACGGTGACGTCGACCGCGGGCAGCTGGAAGACGCTGTTGCCGCCGGAGTTGGCGGTGCCGTCGAGGTTCTTCTTCCACTTGGGCGCGCGGATGCCGCCCTCGCTGTCACCGCTGCTGCTCGGGCTGTTGCCGATCACCTCGTTGTTGCCGGACAGCCGCAGGATCGGGCCGTTGGCGTCCACGCTGCCCGCGTTGTTCACGCGCAGCACGTTGGGGGCGATGTTGTCGAGGTTGGCGCCGGTACCGGGCACCACGGCGGCGCTCACCAGGGTGGTGTTGGCCGGGATCTCGAAGTCGAACTTGATCCGGGACAGGTTGGTGGTGGTGCCGCCGGACTGCGAGTCCGGGTAGGAGCCGGGACCGTGCTGGATCCGGTACGTGAACGTCTCGTTAGGGGCGACGGTGGCGGGGGCGGTCACGGTGACGGACGCGCCGGCTACCTGGTGCTGGGGGCCGGCGAACTTCGAGGGGGTGGCCTGGCAGGCGGTCTGGAAGTTGACGGTGCCGGCGTTCGCGGGGGCGCCGATCAGTGCGAGTCCTGCGGTGAGGGCGACGACGCCGATGGGCGCGGCGGTGCGGTGCAGGCTGGATCGAGGCATGGGTATACCGGTCTCTCAGGTGGTGATGGGCGGAGATTTGAGAGAAAGTAGAACATGTTCTAACCATGTTGATGATACGAATGAGTCGGACAGTTGTACGCCCGTCCCAGTTGTGCTGTCGGGGTGGGTGCTCAGGGGGCGGACGCGGACAACGCAAAGGGCGCCTCCGTGAACGGAGGCGCCCTTCGGTGGTCAGGTGGACGCGTCGCCGAGTCGGCGAGGTCCCCTAGACGAAGTCGCTATTTAGACGGTGCGAACGCCGGTGGCCTGCGGGCCCTTCTGGCCCTGGCCGATCTCGAACTCCACGCGCTGGCCCTCGTCGAGGGTCTTGAAGCCGCTGCCCTGGATCTCGGAGTAGTGCACGAACACGTCGGGTCCGTCACCGTCCTGCTCGATGAAGCCGAAGCCCTTTTCGCCGTTGAACCACTTGACGGTGCCTTGTGCCACTTTTTTACTCCTGTTACTGCGAGCCGAACCTCAGGTCGAGGATCCCGGTCTCGACTACAGAGTGCCACCTCGCGGCCGCCGCGTCTACGGCGGGTCTATGCTTTGAGGTTCACCGCGCCGGGTTTGCAGTGCTCCGGGGCATTATGTGGCCTTGATCACATAACGCTATATCCGCACTGGTGCCGGCCTCCCGGGGGCCGTGGCGAGGGGCGGTCGGCCCTGCTTCGGTCGGTCCTGAACTCGGTCGACCGGGCAGCCGGCCGGTCGTCCGTGCCGCCGTCGCCAGGGCCGGGCTGTGGCCGCCCGCATCCGCGTGCCGGGGCCTGCGGATTCCGTTCCGAGTCGGGTCATTCCTCATGATTGATTGCAGTTTGAACGACCCGCGCAGTCGCGGGGCAGGTCGATGTGAGACCGAGATGCTCTCGGTCTCACCTGATTTGGGCGGCTCCGGGGTGGAGTGTCGAACTCGGCGGGATCCGGCGTGCTGCCATACCCTCAGGGGGCGCTTTCCATGACTCGAAGCAGGGCCGCCGACAGTAGGGGATTTCGTATGAGCATGACTCGAAAGTCATTGTCCGTATTCGCATTTGCCGGCGCAGCCTGCCTTGCCCTTGCGCCCGCGGCGTCGGCGGCAACCGGCTACCAGATCACCGCCGTGCCGCCGATCGGAACCATCTACTCCGACACCGTCACGACCCTTGCGGTCGTGGTCGCCCCCAGCCCCGTCGGTGCGGCCGGATCCACCCCGGTCGTCATCGACATCACCGAACCCGACGGCGACCACCGCACGCTGACGGCAGCGCTCACGCTGGGTGGTGCGACCGTGGCCACCTCGGTGCACGAGGCCGGCCGCTATGTCGCAGTCCTCACCTTCGCTCCGCCGGTCGGCGATCCTGCCACTGCCACAATGGCATTCGACGTCCTGGAGTCGCCGTTCGGCACCGGAAGCGCATCGTAGCGCTGGGTGCGGCGGGCCTGCGGCGGCATACTCGCTCGGCAAATTCGGCTGCGTCTCCCGGTTGCCGCGATCGCCGGAAGAGGTTTCGGCACAGCGTTTTCGGAGGATCCTCCCCGGGGCGAGTGCGCTCACGAGCGGTCGAGCTGACTGGCGGTCCGTGACCCCTTGCATCGGCTCGGGCCTGCGCGAAGGATTGGTGTTGTGGTGGCCGCCGCCGCGGGCCGTGTGGTGCCCGCTGAACGGTGGACCGCGACGTGCCGGCCACCGGAGATCGCGCTCACGGCGGGGCCGCGTTGCCCCGCCCGAGGAGGCAGACATGTTCATCCAAGTCATTCAGGGAAAGGTCGCAGACGAGGCGGGCCTACGCCGGTGCATGGACCGCTGGACCGAGGAACTGCAGCCGGGGGCGACCGGCTACCTGGGCTTCACCTGCGGAACGTCCGACGACGGGACGTTCATCATGCTGGCCCGGTTCGAGTCCGCGGACGCGGCTCGCCGGAACAGTGAGCGGCCGGAACAGGGCGTGTGGTGGGCCGAGACGGAGCGCTGCTTCGACGGTCCCTGCACCTTCATGGACTGCCCGGACGTCACCGAGTGGATGGGTGGCGGCTCGGACGATGCGGGTTTCGTACAGGTCATGGAGGGGCACACGCCCGATGCGGCCCGGCTGCGGGACGTGCTGACGCAGGCGGGCGATCCGGTCCACCGGCTGCGGCCGGAGATCATCGGCGGCACCCTCGCGGCCGACGCCGACGGCGACTACGTCGAGGCCGTGTACTTCACCTCCGAGTCGGACGCACGCACCCACGAGAAGGTGGAGATCCCCGACGACCTGCGATCGCTGTTCGAGGAGGAGCGGAACCTGATGGGGGAGGTGTCCTATCACGACCTGCACGAGCCGATGCTGGTCTCGGCGCGCCGGAAGTGACACTGGCGCACGGCGATGGAGCCCCCGGAGTGTCGGGGGCTTCTCCGGTGGAGGGGGACGAGGCGCGGCCCGCGCCGGGTCTCGGCTGGGCGGCCGCGGCCGGCCGGTCAGGGCAGCGGCAGGACGTGGGTGTGTGACTTGACGGCTTGCAGTAGTTCACGCCGCGACAGGGTGTGCGGGCCGCAGGCGCAGCGGGCCGGGACGGCGTCGTCCTCGAACGCGGTCGCCGCGAGCATGTCGACGAATTCGGAGCCGAGGCTGTCTCCGTGGTGAGCGGTGTCGACGAAGTCGCGCGAGCCGTGTGCGTGTGGTCCGCCCCCGGACACCAGTGCGGGGCCTTCGGGCGTCTTGTAGACGGTGGCCACCCGATGGCTCGACGGGCAGGTGACCCGGACCAGGGCGTGGTCGCTGCGCTGAGGACCCAGGGCCTCTACCGCTGCCCGGGCGGTCCGGCGGCGTTCGGATGGTGTGATTTCCAGGGTGTTCATTCCTCAATTGCACACCCGGAAGGCCGCGTGTCCAAGGGGGAATCTGCCAACGGTGGCAGTACCTCGTTGTCGCCGACCGATGGCATCGAAGTTGATACCGTGACGCGCAGTTCGTCCGCGGCGGCCGCCGTCGACGACTGTCCAGCCGTGATCCACCCATCAGAGGGGACGCCACAGCGATGTCCGTTACCAGTGAGAATTCCGAGTTCGCCCAGGCCGTGAACGGCGTCGTCGAGGCGGCGATTCCGGTGGTGCACAACATGGGTGTGCGGGCGACCTCGGCCAGGAGGGGGTATGCGTCGAGCATGGTCCCGGTCGAGGGGAACGGCAACCACTTCGGCGTCATGTACGCGGGTGTGCTGTTCACGGTCGCGGAGATGCTCGGTGGGGCGATCGCGGTGGCCTCGTTCGACGGGACCCGCTACTACCCGTTGGTGAAGGACCTGAGGATCACGTTCAAGCGCCCGGCGACGTCGGACGTGCGCGCCGAGGCGACGCTGGACGAGGACACGATCATCCGCGTCACGCGGGAGGCGGACGAGGCCGGAAAGTCCGACTTCACCCTGGAGTCGACGGTCACCGACGCCGACGGCGTGGTCGTTGCGGTGACGACGGGGCTCTACCAGTTGCGCGCGATCGGGCGGTAACCAACCGGTCCTGTCCCCTTGGGGCACGGACGATCACGGCTGCGGAGCGTCGTCCGAGGTGTGTAGGTGGGCCCGCTCTCCGTCGCGGTCGAAGATGGTGAGGATCTCCACGGGGCCGTCGTGCGCGCAGATGGCGTGCGGGACCATCGTCGAGAACTCGGCCGCCTCACCCGGCTGGATCAGCAGGGTCCGCTCACCCAGGTGCAGCCGCACCGTGCCGGACAGCACGGTGAACCACTCGCGGCCGGGGTGCACACCCAGCCGACCTTCGCCGGTCGACCGCTCGGCGGTGATGCGCATCTTCGCCACGGTCACGCCGTTCAGGGCGCCCTCGCGGGAGAGCAGCCAGATCGTCTGCCCCCGCGTGTGCTCCGGCTGCGGCCGGATCACCACATCCTCGTCGTCGGCCGACTCGACGAGCTGATCGAGCGTGGTGCCGAGGGCACGCGCAATGGGGACCAGCTGGTCGAGCGCGATCCGGCGGTGCCCGGTCTCGATGCGGCTCAGGGTGGAGGGGCTCAGGAAGCAGCGGGCGGCGAGCGCGTCCAGCGACCAACCCCGGGCCAGCCGCAGGCCGCGGATGCGCTGGCGGATCAGGGCGTCCACATCGGTTTCTTGCGTCATAGGCAATATGGTATGCCTGTTGCGCATTTCGGCCCTACTGTGGAGGCATGACACAGCACGACCACCACGACCGCCACCGGAGCCACGGCCACGGGCACGGGCATCACAACGACGCGGATCTGGCGGACCTGCTGGACCTGGACGCCGAGGTGCACGGCTCCTACCTCGGCGACCTGACCGAGTGGCTGGGACGCCACACTCCCGACGCGCCGAGCACGATCGTCGACGTCGGCGCGGGGACGGGCACCGGCAGCCTCGCGCTGGCGAGGCAGTTCCCCGCATCCGAAGTGATCGCGATCGACCGGTCGCCGGTGATGCTCGACCGACTCCTGGCGGCCGCCCGCGGGCGGGGCGTGGCCGAGCGGATGCGCGTCGTGCAGGCCGACCTCGACCTCGGCTGGCCCGCCGCAGTCGGTGGGGTGGACCTCGCCTGGGCGGCCTCGTCGCTGCACGAGGTCGCCGACCCCGACCGGGTGCTGCGCGAGATCCACGACGCACTGAACCCGGGCGGCCTGCTGGTGGTCGTCGAGATGGACGCGCTGCCGCGCTTCCTGCCGGACGACCTGGGGACGGGCACGCCCGGGCTGGAGGCACGCTGCCACGAGCTGCTGGCCAAGGCGGAGTGGAACGCACACCCGGACTGGCGGCCGCACCTCGGCCGGTCCGGCTTCGAGGTCGCCGAGCAACGCAGCTTCGCCGTCGACGCGAACCCGGCACCGCCGCGCACGGGGCTCTATGCGCGCGCCTACTTCACCCGCATCCGTGCGTTCCTCGACGGCCAGTTGGACGCCGACGACCTGGCCGCGCTCGACCACCTCCTGGACGACGAGAACCCCGGCTCGCTCCTGCGCCGCGGCGACCTGACGGTCCGGGGCAGCCGCACCGCCTGGGCGGCGCGTCGCCCCTGACTGGCGATCCGCCGGCCGGATCGCCTAAGGGAGGGGTTGCCCGCCGCGCTGGGCCAGGAGGACGCTCATCAGCCCGGCCTCCTGTCGCTGGGTCGCCATCATGTCGCGAGCCGCCTGCTTGACCGGTCCGCCGGTGAGCATCGCGTCGGCGGCCTGTGCCATCGCGACGCCACCCAGGTGGTGGCGGTACATCAACTGGAGGAACAACACCTCGGCGTCGCGGCCACGGGCGGCGGAGAGGGCGTCGAGTTCGGCCATGGTCGCCATGCCGGGCATGAGACCCGACGAGGGGTCGGATGCGGCCGAGGGTTCCGGATGGTGGTGTGCGCCAGCGGCATCCGCCGTCATCCAGGACATCGGCTGCCGGTTGGTGGGCGACGCATCGGCGAGGCGAAGCCAGCCGAGGAGCATGCCGATCTCCACGGACTGGCTGTCGTGGATCTGCCGGGCCAGTGCGGCGATACCCGGTTCGACGCCCGGATCGAGGCGCTGTGCCATCTGCATGGCCTGCTGGTGGTGAGCCGCCATGTCCTGAACGAAGCCGATCTCGGTGGCGCTGAGCACCGGGTCGGCGACGGGCGGGTCCGCGGGGGCGACCAATGGCCGCAGGGCCGCGCCGATCACCAGCAGCAGCACTGCCAGCGACGTGAACGCGACCCCGCGCACGAGGGTGGACCTCGTCATGACCCGAGGGTCGACCGCTGGTTCGCCGGCGGGGTGTAGACGTCCTCGTCGAGGTGCAGGGCGAGGAAACCGTTGTCGGAGCAGGTGACCCAGAGGTCGTTGCCGCGCCACTCCGGCGGCGACATGCACCAGTCGGTGGACAGGTCGCCGCCGAGGGTCATGCCGGTGCGCGTGCTCTGTGCCTGGGCGGGATCGAACTCTCCGCGCTCCTTGGCCGCCGGCACGGCGAGTGCAGCGAGCGCGGGGTATCCGAGGATCGAAGCCAAGGCGTGTGGCGAGTTCCAGCGCTCCAGGTTGCGGCCCTTCATGGCCGGCGGATTGAAGTAGCCGATCTCCTTCGCCGCGAACGGATCTCGGACGTCGAACACCCGGATGCCGGAGGAGGCCCAGCCGCAGGCGAGGGCCGTCGGATCCACCGGCCGGTCCGCCGTGCAGTAGTGCGAGTCGTAGGCGAACGCCGATCCGCCCGAGGCCGACGCCATCTGGCTGTCGATGTTCTCGGGGAGGTTGATCTCGAGCTTGATGCCGCCGACGATCTTCGGGTTGGCGTCGTCGGCCACGTCGATCAGCTTGACGCCGCCGGACGCGCCCTCGTCGACGGTGAAGATGTACGGGTGGCCGTCGTAGGTCACCGGGACGCTGTGCTGGGTGGCGAATCCGTCGGTCCACGTCATCTGGGCCAGCACGGGCACCTGCGGATTCGGGTCACGGCGCTGCACCGCGCTGGTGTCGAGGACCCTGAGGCCGCCGGCGTTGTCCGCCAGGTACATCCGGTTGCCGTCGGGTCTCATGCCGAAGCCGTGCGACGACGGGCCGGACAGGCCCTGCCAGATCACCCGCGGATTCGACGGATCGGTCAGGTCGACCGCGCTGACGAGTCCCGGGACAACTCCCGCAGACCAGTAGGTCATGCCGTCGGGCGAGAACCCACCCTCGTGGGAGGTGATGGGCAGCGGCATCTGCAGGTTGGTGCCGGTCCCCGGGTTGAGCAGCCGAGGGTGTGCGCAGTCGGAGATGTCGTACACCGAGAGCAGGCCGGACCCGGTGAGCGCCGGAACACCGGTGCCCACCAACAGCTTCCGGCCGGAGTGGACCTTCAGGCTCTCCCACGTGCCGGCGAGCATGGCCGGCTCGGTCAGATTCACGGTGGGGACCGGGTTGGTGGGGTCGGAGACGTCGAGGACCTGCACGCCCGGGGCGGGCCCGAGCAGGTCGCCGGGGAAGATGGTGCCCAGGTAGGCGCAGTGGTCGAAGCTGGCCGAGATGATGCCGGCGCCGCGGCCGGCGAACCCGCCGACCCGGGAGATGTTGCAGTTGTAGCCCTCGGTGCTGCGTCCGCTGTCCCGGTCGGCCGCGGGCACGTCGCCCTGCATTCCCGTCTCCGGTCGTGAGCCCGGTCCGCAGTCTGCCGACTTGGCCACGCTGCGGCCGACCTCGTGCGACTCGATCACCACACCCGAGGTGTCGGGTGGTGGTGCGGCGGCGTCGCTGACGACCGGCAGCAGCAGCGCCATGGCGGCTGCGCCGGCGACGGCGCGAACGGCGTTCAAGGACTTCACGTTTCGATTCCCCTCAAACCGGACACCTCTGTCCGGATGGAAATGCAGTGTGCGTCACACCGGGTGGCGGAGTCAATAGTGTGGGCCGGGCCCGGTGCGCGCCGCGGCGCGCACCGGCGGTCGACCGTGCGCTCGGCGTCATTAGGCTGGCGGGCGTGAACTCTGTGCGTCGGGTCAACCGAGGACCCAAGGCCGCCGCGGAGAACCGCGCCGCGATCGTCGTCGCCGCGAGAGAAGTGTTCGCCGAGCACGGCTTCGACGTGCCGATGAGCCTGATCGCACGCACCGCCGGCGTCGGCCAGGGCAGCCTCTACCGGCACTTCCCGAGCCGGGACAGTGTCGTCCTCGCGGTGTTCGAGGAGAACATCGCCGTGGTCGAGGAACTGGCACTCCGGCCCAATTCCACCCTCGACGACCTCCTCGACGCGCTGGTCGAGCAGGTAACCACTTCGACCGCGTTCATCGCGATGGTGCGCCCCATCGGCACCGACGATCCCCGCATCATCGAGGTCAGCGGGCGGCTGACCGCACTGCTGGCCGGCAAGCTCGACGGTGCACGCCGCGATGGCGCGGTCCATGAGGACGTGGACGCGGGCGACGTCGTCCTGGCGCTGGCGATGTTCGCGGCCATCCTGATCGAGGCGGACGAGCCGACCCGGCGCGAGGTCGCGGCGCGGGCGTGGTGGATGCTCCGGCGCGGGCTGCGGCCGTAGCGTCACCCGCCGGACCAGTCGGTGCGCCGGGGTAGTCGGGCGGCGCGAGCTCCACTCACCCCCATCGCGAGGACCAGCCCGCTCAGCGCCAGTCGTCGACGGGTTCGGGGCTGCCGGCGGCCATGTGGCCCCAGCAGTCCGGCCGACTGCCGTCGACGTCGGTGTGGCCGTAGGTGACTGCCAGCCCGTGCGAGGTGAGCACCTGCCCGGCGAACCGGCGGCGATCGGGATCGGCGGCGAGCGCGGCGACACCGCGGGCCACGAAGGCGGGCGACTCGGAGATGGCGAAGCCGGGTTCCGCGACGAGGGCCTCGCGCCAGGTCGGCTCGGTCACCCGGTAGATCTCGAGCATTGCCTCCGACCGGATCCAGCCGGGAGTGACCGCGACACAGGTGGTGTCGGTGTCGGCGAGTTCGACGGTCATGCCCGTCATGATCCGCTCGACGTTGGCCTTGACGAGGTCGTAGTAGGGGCCGACCAGCTGCCGGTAGTTCTGGTTGTACTCGTGGGTGCCGTCGGTCATCTCCACGACGAGGCCGGCGCCGGTCTCCAGGACCAGCGGCATCGCCCGGGACAGGGTGATCAGGTGCGTGTGCACGCCCATCTCCAGCATGCGCAGACCGCCGGCGAGGTCGTGCTGCCAGATCGGCTTGTTCCACTCGGCGTAACGGTCACCGCCGAAGATGTCGTTGACCAGGACGTCCAGCCGTCCCCGCTCGGTCCGGATCCGGTCGATCAGCGCCTCGACCTGGCCCACGTCCAGGTGGTCGACGCGCAACGCGGTGCCGCTGCCGCCGGCGGCCGCGATCAGGTCGCCGGTCCCCTCGATGGTCTCCGGCCGGTCGATCTCGGAGCGGCCGTGGTCCCTGCTGCTGCGCCCGGTCGCGTACACGTGCGCACCCGCCCGGGCCAGTTCGACCGCGATCGCCCGCCCACAGCCGCGGGTGGCCCCGGCCACCAGTGCCACCCGTCCGTCCAGTCGTCCCGCTGCCACTCGACAAGTAAGGGGTAGCGGGACAACTGGTGTCAACCGCTCGACCGCGGCTGCCGGGGGTGGTGTCCCGCGCGGAGGGCACGCCCGCGCGGGACACCGGGTCAGTTGGCTACGGCCAGGTTCTCGAAGATGGTGGCGTTGGCCATGCCGCCGCCTTCACACATGGTCTGCAGTCCGTAGCGCACTCCCTCGGCGCGCATGTGGTGGACGAGGGTGGTGGCCAGACGGGCACCCGACCCGCCGAGCGGATGGCCGAGCGCGATCGCGCCGCCGAGGGGGTTCACCCGGTCCTCGGGCGCCCCGGTGGCTCGCAGCCACGCGCCGACGACGCTGGCGAACGCCTCGTTGACCTCGAACGCGCCGATGTCGTCGAGGGTCAGCCCGGCCCGCTCGAGCACCCGCGCGGTGGCGGGGATCGGACCGGCCAGCATCGTGACGGGGTCGTCGCCGACCACCGTCGCGGTGTGCACCCGGGCGATCGGGGTGAGCCCCAACTGACGGGCCCGCTCGCCGGACATCACCAGCAGCGCGGCCGCGCCGTCGGAGATCTGCGATGCGTTGCCCGCGGTGATGCGGCCGTCCTCGGGGAAGATCGGGTCCAGCTGGCCCAGCTTCTCGAGGGTCGAGGCGCGGCGAATTCCCTCGTCGGACTCGAGCTTCGTCCCGTCCGGGAGGATCACGGGTGCGATCTCGTCGGTGAAGCGCCCCTCGTCGACGGCGCGGGCCGCCCGCTGGTGTGAGCGCAGGGCGTACTCGTCGAGCCAGGTGCGGCTCAGCTCGTACTTGGTGGCGATGGACTCGGCACCGCGAATCTGGTTGAACTCGATTCCGCCGTAACGCTGCTTGATCGCGTCGCTGTTGGCGTCGCCGAGGCCGACGCGTCGCGCCGATCCCATCGGGATCCGGGTCATCGACTCGACGCCGCCGGCGACCGCGATGTCGTACTGGCCGGAGATCACGCCCGCGGCGGCGAAGTGCAGCGCCTGCTGGCTGGAGCCGCACTGACGCTCGATCGTGGTGCCCGGCACCGACTCCGGCCAGTTCGCGGCGAGGACGGCATTACGGGCGATGTTGCCGGCCTGCTCGCCGACCTGGCCCACGCAGCCCCACACGACGTCGTCGACCAGACCGGCGTCGACGCCCGCCCGGTCGAGCAGCGCGTTCAGGACGGTCGCGGACAGGTCGACGGGGTGGACCTCCGCCAGGCCGCCCTTGCGGCGCCCGACGGGGCTCCGGACGGCTTCGACGATGACTGCATCACGCATGGTGTGTTCCTGTTCTGTCGTTCTCGGTGATCACGTCGCGGTCCAGGTCGGGGCGCGGCGTTCGGTGAACGCGGCCGCCCCTTCCCGCGCGTCGTTGGAGCCGAACACCGGCATCACGATCTGCCGGGTCCGCTCGAAGTGCTCCGCAACCGGCCAGGCGGGGGACTCGTCGACGACCCGCTTGCTGGCCTGGACCGCGAGCGGTCCGTTGGCGGCGATCTCCTCGGCGAGCTCGATCGCGGCCGCCAGCACCGCGGACTCGGGGGCGAGGCGGTTGACCAGGCCGAGCGGGTGCAGTTGCGCGGCGGTCATCGCCTTGCCTGTGAGCACCATCTCCAGCGCGATTGCCCGGGGCAGTCGCGCCGGCAGCCGGGTCAGCCCGCCCGCCGCGGCCACCAGGCCGCGCCGGACCTCGGGCAGGCCGAACGTCGCGGTCGGCGCGGCGACGACGAGGTCGGCGGCCAGCACGATCTCGAAGCCGCCGGCGAGGGCGTTGCCCTCGACGGCCGCGACGAGCGGCTTGCTCGGCGGGGCCTCGACCAGTCCGGCGAACCCTCGACCCTCGATGCGGGGACTTTCGCCCCGCAGGAAGGCCTTGAGATCCATTCCGGCGCAAAAGTTTCCGCCCGATCCGGTGAGCACGCCGACCCGCAGGCCCGGGTCGGTGTCGAGCAGGTCGACCGCCGCGGCGACCGCCTGTGCGACCTCACGGTCGACCGCGTTGCGGGCCTGCGGGCGGTTGAGCGTGATCACCAGGACCGGTCCCACCCGCTCGGTCAACACGACCGGTGCGGGTGCCGCGTCGGTCATCGCGGGGCCATCCGGATCGCGCCGTCGAGGCGGATCGTCTCGCCGTTGAGCATGCCGTTCTCGATGATGTGCGCGGCCAGCGCGGCGAACTCGGAGGGCTCGCCGAGGCGCTGCGGGTGCGGGACCGAGGCGGCCAGCGCGTCACGGATGTCGTCGCGGGCGTTGAGCAGCAGTGGCGTGGCGAAGACGCCGGGCGCGATGGTGCACACCCGAATCCCGACGCCGGCGAGGTCGCGGGCCGCGGGCAGGGTCATGCCCACCACGCCGGCCTTGGAGGTGGCGTAGTTGATCTGCCCGATCTGCCCCTCGTAGGCGGCGACGGAGGCGGTCAGCACGCACACGCCGCGGTCGCCGTCCTGCAGCTCGTTCTTGGCCATCGCCTCGGCCGCGAACCGCAGCACGTTGAAGGTGCCGATGACGTTGAGCCGGATGACCGACTCGAACGGCTCGAGGTCGGTGGCCTTGCCCTCCTTGGTGAGGATGCGCATGGGCCGACCGCGGCCGGCGCAGTGCACGACGGACCGCACCGGGCCGCGCTCGGAGGCGGCGGCGAACGCCGCGGCGACCGCATCCTGGTCGGTCACGTCGGTCGGGACGAACTGCGCGGCCGGGCCCAGCGCCGCGGCCTGCTCGGCCCCGGCCGAGCCGGGAAGGTCGAGGAGGGTGACGGTGGCGCCGGCTTCGACCAGGCGGGTTGCGGTGGCCAGTCCGAGTCCGGATGCGCCGCCGGTGATTACGGCGTTGGTGTCCTTGATCTGCATGTCGATGATCCTTCGATGCGGTCCGGGCGCGGGGCGTCCGGGGTGGGAACGGGGTGTGGCCCGCCGGGGCCGGATGGGATGCCTACAGGCCCATCGACTTCGAGATGACGCTCTTCATGACCTCGCTGGTGCCGCCGAAGATCCGGGTGACCCGGGCATCGGCGTACAGCCGCGCGATCGGGTACTCGCTCATGTAGCCGTAGCCGCCGTGCACCTGCAGGCACTTGTCGATGACCCGGGCCTGCATCTCCGTGCAGAACAGCTTCACCTTGGCGGCGTCGGCGGGGGTGAGGGTGCCGGCGTCCAGCGCGATCAGCGCCTGGTCGACCAGCGCCTGCCCGGCCTGCAGTTCCGTCGCGCACTCGGCGAGCACGAACTTGGTGTTCTGGAAGTCGGCCAGCGGCTTGCCGAACACCAGGCGCTCCTTGGCGTAGTCGATGGCGAGGTTCACGGCGGCGGTGGCGGTGGCCAGGCCGGTGATCGCGATCGAGAGTCGCTCCTGCGGCAGGTTGTGGGCGAGCATGCCGAACGCCTTGCCCTCCTCGCCGAGCAGGTTCCGGGCCGGCACGCGGACGTTGTCGAACGTCAGCTCGGCGGTGTCGGACGACTTCATGCCGATCTTGTGCAGGTTGCGACCGCGGATGAAGCCGGGCATGTCACCCTCGACGACCAGCAGCGACAGGCCCTTGCGGCGGTTCTCGGGATCCTTCGAGGTGCGCGCCACCACGATGACCAGGTCGGCGTTGATACCGCCGGTGATGAAGGTCTTGTTGCCGTTGAGGATGAAGTCGTCGCCGTCGCGGACGGCGGTGGTGGTGACGCCGGCCAGGTCGGAACCGATGCCGGGCTCGGTCATGGCGATCGCGCTGACCAGGCCGCCGTCGGCGAAGCCGGGGAACCAGCGGTCGCGCTGCTCCTCGTTGGCGTACTCGAGGAAGTACGGCAGCACGGTGTTCAGGTGCACCTGGAACCCGCCGAGAGAGGCTGCGGCGTAACCGATCTCCTCGTAGACGACGGTGTTGAACAGGAAGCTGTCGATGCCGCCGCCGCCGTACTGCTCGGGCACCTGCAGGCCGTTGATGCCGATCTCCGCCGTCTTCTTGTAGAAGTCGCGGGGGATGGAACCGGCGGCCTCCCAGTCGGGCAGGTTCGGGGTGATCTCCTTGGCGATGAACTGACGGACGGAGTCGCGGAAGGCGTCGTGGTCTTCGGTGAAGATGCTGCGCTGCATGGTGTTTCCCTTTTCGAGAAGTGTGGATGGCGGCAGGTGGGTGCCGGTGGTCAGCGGATGCCGACGACCTTGTCGGCGACGAGCGCGTCGACCTCGTCGGCGGGGTAGCCGAGCTCGGTGAGCAGTTCGGCGCTGTGCTGGCCGAGATCTGGGTCGCCCTCGGTCGAGAGCTTGGGCATGCTGCCCAGGTGCCAGGGCGAACCGAGGGCGGTGTTCGACACCCCGTCCGTTCCGCTGACCTCGATGAACAACCCGGACGCCTCGACATCGGCGCTACGCATGGCCTCGGGATAGGTGTTGATCTTGCCCGCGACAACGCCGTTGGTGGTCAGGAGCTCCATGGCCTCGTCGCTCGTCATCGTCGAGAAGGCGCCACGCAGCTCGACGAGCATCGCCTTCCGGTTCGCCACCCGCAGTGCGTTGCTCGCGAAGCGCGGGTCCTCGGCCACGTCGGGACGCCCGATGAGGCGGCACAGTCGGCCGAAGTGCGCGTCGGAGTAGGCGGACAGGACCAGGCTTCCGTCCTTGGTCGTCATCACGTCCGCGGCGGGGGCGATGCTGGGCTGCCCGTTGCCCTTGCGCACGGGCTCCTCGCCGGTGATCAGGTACTGACCCCAGTTCGTGCCCTGCAGGTGGATCGCGACCTCGAGCAGCGAGACCTCGACGGTGTCGCCCTCTCCGGTGCGGAGCCGGCGCACGTAGGCCGCGAGAATCGCCTGCGCGCAGACGTAACCCGAAGCCGCGTCGACGATCTGGGAGCCGACCTTCTGCGGCTCGCTGTCGGCCTCGCCGGTGACCCACATCATGCCGCTCTCGGCCTGCGCCGCGATGTCGAGCCCGGGTCGGTACTTCGACGGTCCGTGCAGGCCGAATCCGCTGACGGTGGCGTAGACCATCCACGGGTGGGCCGCGAGGACATCCTCGGCGCCGAGCCCGAACGACTCCATGACGCCCGGGCGCAGGTTCTGCACCACGATGTCGGCGCCGGCGATCAGCTTCCGGGCGATCTCCTGTGCCTTCGGGTCCTTCAGGTCCAGGGCGATGGCCCGCTTGCCGCGGTTGTAGTTCTGCAGCATGGCCTCGCCGGCCGGGCCGATGCCGCGGGCGGATTCGCCGTGCAGCGGCTCGACCTTGATCACGTCGGCGCCGAGGTCGACGAGGATCTGGGTCGCGGCCGGGGCGGCGATGAACTGTCCGAAGTCGACGACGCGAACGCCGTCCAGGGGCTTGTTGACGATCATGCTGTCTCCTCGACACTGGGTCGTGCGGCTTGTTCGACGCGGCGGCGGATGACGGCGATGTCGCGCTCGGGGTTGACCAGGAACACGGCGATCACCGCGCCGACGATCATCAGGGCGCCGCTGGACTGGAATCCGATCGCGTAGCCGGTGATCTTGTCGACGGACGAGCCGACGGCGAAGCCGAGCACCAGCGGTGCCACCATCCCGGAGATGCTCGCGACCGCCGACAGCATGCCGAGCACCATCCCGCGCTTCTTCGCCTGGACCACGTCGGCGATCGCCGAGAGTGCGACGCCGAAGGCCGCGGTGTTCAGCGAGAACGCGAGGGCGATCAGGATCAGCTGCGGCATACCCTGCTGGAGGAAGGTGAACCCGGCCATCGACAGGCCGGCACCGGCGACGAGCACCGCGCTGAGGTAGCCGCGGGCGATCCGGCGGGAGACGCCTCGCGCGACCAGCCGTCCGGAGAACCAGCCGGCGGCGATGGCGCCGATGGCGGCGAGCCCGTAGGGCAGCATCATCAGCTGACCGGTGGTGGCCGTGTCGTAGCCCAGGCCTTCCTGGAGGTAGACGGGCAGCCAGGCGATCTTCAGCGTGGTCGACCAGTACGAGCTGAACATCAGGATGGCGATGCCGACGACGGTGCCGGTCTTGAGAATCGCCTTGTACGGGGCATCGACCGTCTCGACCACGACCGTCGAGACCGGGGCCTCGTCGTCGTCACCGGCGGTGCGGCCGAAAATCAGCCAGGCCGCCGCCCACAGGATGCCCATCGCGATCAGCACGTAGAACGCGGCGTGCCAGCTCCACCTGGAGATGATGAAGGTGAGGGTCGGTGCGGCGATCAGGGTGCCGATCGAGGCGCCCGAGGAGACGAAGCCGCCGGCCATCGCCCGCTTCTCCGGCGGGAACCAGGAGTGCGCGGCGTGGTTGGCCAGTGCGAACGCGGGACCCTCGGCGAATCCGAGGATCACCCGGCAGGCGATGAGGACGCCGAAGCTGACCGTGCCGAGCAGCGGGATCATGGTGGCGACCCAGGTCAGCATCAGGCCGGCGAGCAGCCAGCGGAGGTTCACCCGGGAGGAGAGCCAGCCGAAGAACAGCGCGCCGGCCGCGAACAGCCAGAAGAAGCTGCTCTGCAGGAGGCCGAACTGTTGCGGGCTCAGCCCCAGGTCCTGCTGGATCTGGACACCGGCGAACGCGATGACGGATTTGTCGGCGTGGTTGATGAGCATGAAGAGGACCAGGAGGCCGACGACGATCCAGGCACGTCGCTTGTTCGTCGGCTTCGGTGGTGACGCCGAGGCGATCGGAGGCGCGGTGGTTTGAGTCATGGTGGTCCCTTCGGAGGAAACGATGGGGACACCGGCGGCGTGCGTGTGGGCCAGGACCGGAAGGTGACTGCCTGTGTGGATCGTCAGTCGCGCCGCGGCGGTGTGATCGGGTACACACCATTGAAAGTGCAGCGACCGATTGGGTCAAAGACAAAAAATGTTGCAGAAATACTGCAATCGCCTATGAATCGAGGTCCGCCGCTGCGTTGTGTTCGCGCATCTGGCGGTCGCCGGCGTCCCGGGTCAGCCTCGCGGCCTCGACCAACGACCGGCCGAGGGTCATGTGGCCGACGACGGACTCGGCGAACTCCCCGAAGGAGTCCCGGGCGCACGCCAGGAACGCGGTCGAGGCCGCGGACGTCCGTCCGGGCCGGCGCACCACGCCCATCCGGCGGGTCAGTCGCGGCGTGAGTTCACGCACCACCCCGCCGCGCGGCAACGCGTCGAGCCCGGTGCGGAGCGCGACGATCGACACGCCGCCGCCGGCCAGGACGATGGGCAGCACGGCGCCACGCTGGCGCACCTCCACCGCGACGTCCGGCTCGACGCCGTGCATCCGCAGCGACCGGTCGATGAAGTCCCGGGTCGCGGTGCCGCGCTCGCCCATGACGAACGGGACGCGCGAGAGCTCCTTGATCGGCACCGGGTCGGGCCAGCGCGATTCGGTACCGGGCGGGCACACCAGCACCAGCTGCTGGTCGATCAGCTCCTCGCCCACCAGTTCGTCGGTCGGCAGGGGCAGCGACAGGATGCCCAGCTCGCAGGCCCCGGACCGGACGAGCGAGACCACGTCGGCGGTCTCGTCGCGCTCCTCGATGTGGAAGCGCACGTTCGGGTACTGCTGCCGGAACTTGGCGACCCACACCGACAGCGGGTCGGAGGACAGGTCGGACAGCGAGGCGATGTCGATGCGGCCACCGCGCATCGCGCCGACGTCGCGCACGGCGTTCTCCGCCGATTCCACGTCGCGCAGGATGGCGCGGGCGGGGCCCACGAGCGCCTCGCCGGCGGGGGAGAGGACGAGCCCGCGGCCGACGCGGTGGAACAACTCGGTGCCCAGGTCCTTCTCGAGCTTGCGCACCGCCTGCGAGAGTGACGGCTGCGCCACCCGCAGCTGCGCGGCGGCGCGGGTCACCCCGCCGAAGTCGACGACCGCGAGGAAGTACTCCATCTGGCGCAGGTCCATGGGCCAAATCTATCGGCCGGTGCGCGTGTCGCGCCCGGACCGGCGTTCGACGGGAAAGAAGATCGACGGTGGTGTCGATCCACGGCATTCCCCGTTCGACCTATGGGTGAGAGGGTCCGAGGGAGGGCCCGGTAACCGAGGGAGAGAAGAACCATGAAGTACATGCTGATCATGCGCGCGACGGACGAGGCCTACGCGGAGATGGCGAACGCCGACATGAACGAGATGCTCGAGACCGTCGGCCGGTTCAACGACGAGCTGGTCCGAGCGGGCGTGCTGGTGGCCGCGGAGGGGCTCGACGACGCCGCCGAGGGTGTGGTCGTCGACCACTCGTCCGAGCAGCCCGTGGTCACCGACGGTCCGTACGGCGAGACCAAGGAGCTCTTCGGCGGCTTCTACATCCTCGAGGTCGCGTCGAAGGAGGAGGCGGTCGAGTGGGCCAAGCGGCTCCCGTCGGCGGGTCCGGGCTTCAAGACCGAGATCCGGCGGGTCCCCTCGATCGACGAGTTCCCGCAGGACAACGAGTGGATCCAGAAGGAGCGGGCGTGGCGCGAGGCCACCGGCCAGCTCTGAGCGGGCCGGCAGGCGATGGCCTACCCCACCGGCCGTGAGGCCGTCGCCGCGGTCTGGCGGATCGAGTCCGCGCGAATCGTCGGTGCGCTCGCGCGGTACACCGGCGACTTCGCGCTGTCCGAGGACCTCGCCCAGGAGGCGCTCGCCGAGGCGCTGGTGACCTGGCCCCGCGACGGCGTGCCCCGCAACCCCGCGGGGTGGCTGCTCACCGTCGGCCGGCGCCGCGCGATCGACGCGTTCCGCCGCCGCTCCGCCCTCGACGAGAGGTACGCCGCCCTCGCCCACGACCTGGGCGAGGGCGGCGTCGTCGCGGGCGGCGCACCAGCCGATCCCGCCCGCGGCGCGGGGGACGTGCTGTGGGATCCGGACCAGATCGACGACGACGTGCTCGCGCTGATGTTCGTCTCCTGCCACCCGGTGCTGTCGAAGGAGGCGAGGGTGGCGCTCACTCTGCGGGTGGTCGGCGGCCTGACCAGCGACGAGATCGCCCGGGCGTTCCTCGTCCCGACCGCCACCGTGCAGGCCCGGATCACCCGGGCGAAGAAGACCCTCGGTGCGGCGCGGGTGCCGTTCGAGGTGCCGCCGGCACCCGAGCGCGCCGAGCGGCTCGGCTCGGTGCTCAGTGTGGTCTACCTGATCTTCACCGAGGGGTCCTCTGCCAGCTCCGGTGGCGAACTGATCCGGTTCGACCTCGCGAGCGAGGCACGGCGGCTCGCCAGGGTGTTGGCTCGGCTGGTGCCGAACGAACCGGAGGCCCACGGACTGCTGGCGCTGCTCGAGCTGACCGCGGCGCGCTTCCCCGCCCGCACCGGTCCGGACGGCGAGCCGGTGCTGCTCGAGCACCAGGACCGCCGCCGCTGGGACCGCGCCGCGATCCGACGGGGACGCGCCGCCCTGGTCCGGGCGGAGCAGGTCGGCCGGGGCCTCGGTGCCTACGGCCTGCAGGCGGCGATCGCCGAATGCCATGCCGTCGCAACGTCGGTCGCGGCGACGGACTGGGAGCGGATCGTGCTCCTCTACGAGGCGCTCGGCCGGCTCGCCCCGTCGCCGGTGGTCGACCTCAACCGGGCGGTGGCGGTGTCGATGGCACAGGGGCCGGCGGTGGCGCTGCGGATCGTGGACGAACTGGCGGCTGCCGGGGCGCTGTCGACCTCGCACCTGCTGCCGACGGTCCGCGGCGAGCTGCTCACCCGGCTGGGACGGACCGACGAGGCGCGGGCGGAGCTGGAGCGGGCGGTTCGGTTGTGCGGCAACGAACGTGAGCGGGAAGTGCTGCGGCGCAAGCTCACCGACCTCGGCTGACGGCCCGGAGGTAATCGGAGGTGAGCCAGCCCTTGCCAGTTGCCGTAGCAGTGAGGACTGCCCCCGCTTCGGTTGACGGTTGGTGGGGCAAGTGGTTCAGGCCGCAAGTGCCGCCACAGTCGCCGGCACCGCGATCGAGGTGATCGACCCCCACCGCGTGATTATCGAGTCCGGATCATGAGTTGAACATGCCCTGGGTGTCGTTGCTGAACTGGGTCCGCATGTCGTTGATGGGGTCGCGTGGCGCGTAGAGGATTACGGTGGGACTCTTGTTGCCACTGCCCTCTGGGCATTCGACGAAGGTCTTGTGCGCCCCCGGGCCGAGATTCGCAACTACTGCGGGTTGCAACGTTTGAGAGCCCGTTCCCTCGTTGAACGGGCCGTATTTGGTTGGCCCGAGGAATCGCGTGCACTTTGGCTGCGGAGTGGCGGTTCCGTCCCAAGCGATCGTCCAACTGTCGGTGCCGGACGGCGTGACCGAGATTGTTGGGGGCGTCGCAGCCGGGGCGGTGCCGGATCCCATTCCCACGCCCACTGTCACCAGGGGTGTGATGACGGCGGCGGCAAGCGCGACGCGCCCTGAGTTCCTATCCATTTGTCCGCTCCTTTCAGGCGGCCGTGTCGTACGGACGTGCGGCGCGGCCTGCGGAAAGCAATGACCCTCCAAGTATGGTCACCGTCGGGTTCGAGATCACGAGTCGTGACTACTCGAATTTCGCCGCTGACGGCGCAGCGAAGGTGAGAAGCACCGCGACAGTGGCCATGACGGCGAGCACCATGCGCAACCTCCACTTGTTCTGGGGTCCTTGCCTCGGCTACGAACCGAACATGTCGCATGTCGTTGCTGAAATGGGTAGTTCGGTTGTGCAGCAACGAATGTGAGCGTTCAGTCCTGGGACGCTGGCTCGTCGACGGCATTGATCCGGGTTCACGCACGTGGACCGAATCGATCGTCTTGGCGAGAGCTATCCGAAGCAGGAAGGGCAGTTCCGGATCAGGTCCCGAGTCGACCTGTCCATGGCATCGGTCATGTTCTGTGCCATCCGCAGCGCCTGGCCTCTCTGGCTGATCTGGTTCTGCAGCTGGGGCATCTGAAGTTCTCCTTCGGTATCCCCCGGGTCAACCTCTACGTACCAGTGCGCTCGCCCTGCCGCATCGGTGCTCGGGTCCCCGTGGGCGAGTCCGATGCCGGTGAGCGTGAATCCGACGGCGAGCATCGCCAGGGCAGATCGCCGGATCGCCTTGTGGGGCAGCTTTGATTCCTGGGAGTGGGTGAAAGATTCCATGAAGGAAAGTCTTGCTCGAATACTCGGGAGGCAAAGGACACCCAGGGTGCCGAGTTTCTCACCCCCGCAGCCTTCGAGGGTGCTCGGGGTTCAAATGAACGTGAGCGGGCGGGCTGGGCAGCAAGCTCGCAGACCTCGGCTGACCCGTAGTCGGACGTCCGGCGGCTCTGCGGGTCAATATTCGCGGACCAGTGCGGGATGCCGGGCGCGAAGGTACAGCCCGTAGATCATCACGACATCGTCTGCGAGCCGCGGCCAGGCGGACCGGTCGTGGTCGGCCAGCTCGGCGAGGGCATCCGCGACCGTGACCGTTCCGTTCGCGTGCCTGCGCAGGACCGCGGTGGGGTCGTCCCAGTCGATCGCCGTCGCAGTCGGGTCGAGGGGGCCGTGAGCGGCGATGGTCGCGGCGTCGGCCGACTCGGTGTATTCGCCGCGGGCGACCGCTCGGCGGGTGTCCTGGGCGATCTCGGCGTTGGTCTCGAGTGCCGCGGCGAGCCAGTGCCGCGGATCTACGGTCGAGCGGACCAGGACGGCGACGAGCGGTGTCGGGTCGGGCCGGGTCCCCTCGGTCACGGCGCCGATCACCACGGCCACGTCGTCGTCGACGACCGCGAGTGGGTGTGCGGTCAGGCTCAGTCGCGGCGCCCCCAGCAGGTGCGGGCGCGGGTGCGAACCTTCGGAACCTCCGGAGCCTTCGGCCGCGAGAAGTTGTCCCAGCAGTGGTCCGGTCGCCCGGCGCGCAATCGACCAGCGGTCGCCCTTGGAGATGGCCTCGAGGAGAATTTCGACGGTGTACAGCGCACCGACCCGTCGTGGATCCGTGTTCCGGTTCATCGACCAATCATGTCGGCATCGCCCGCTCCTCGGCTGGAGGACGCGGCGCTTCGCGGTCCGGAAGCGCGAGGTGGAGTTTCGACGGTGTACAGGTGGATGGTCGGGTTCGGCTGGGCGGCAACTGGTTCGGCCGGGGATACGATTGTCTTCGCTTGCTTCTCTGCGGACCACGGGAAGAAGGACGACGGCCACTCTAGGTGATGCGGATTCGCGAACTGGAGCAGGCGAACCCGGGTTCGACGAAAGGAATTCCAATGTTCACCCGCAAAGCTTTTGGTCGAACGGCGGCCCTGATCGCGGCGGCCGGAGCGCTCTCGCTGGCGGTTCCTGCCGCTGCGTCGGCTGCTCCCGCCCCCTTCCTGCCGTCCTCGATATCGAGTTGCGCACCTGGTGAGTGGCTCACGTTCACCGCCGACCGGGTTGCGCCCGACCGGATCAACTACACCACCACGGCGCCGCAGTCGAAGTGGAACGGTGCCGTCGTCCAGTGGACCAACATGACCACCGGGTCCCAGGGCTTCGCGTTCCTCAACGCCCCGCCGGCGAGCGTCGGAACGGGTCCGGTGGTGAGCATGGTGGTCGGTATTCTGCCCTGTGCGGTGTCCTCGGGTGCGGTCGTGTCCTGACGTGCGTTGATGCTCTGGACCACCAACTCACTGGCATGTTCGTGACGTGAGGAGCATTCGAGTTGCGTGTCGCTTCTTGCCCTCGCCGCGGGTGTGTTCGCGCTGATCGCGGCCTGCGTGGCGTCATGGCCAACATCGGCGTTCACAAGCTGCGAGGTTGCCCCAGGGCATGACCCGGTCGCGGGTAGCGAGTCGTTGATCGACCAAGACAGGTCCGGGTACGCCCTGGCGTTGTTGCTGCCGGCCGTGCTGTGCGCGGGAGCGGTCGACACATCGATCGACCGCGACCCTGAGCAGCCGGATTCGCCCAGGCGCTACCCGCGTTCGATGAACAATTGTCCAACAAATTGTGAATCAGGGATTAGGGTCTGAGCGTCTACCCTCCTACATCTCTGAGGTGGCCCGTGCCCATTCCGTCCCGCAATGTCTCCCGTCGCGCCCTCCTGACCGGCCTCTCCGCCCTCGCCGGCGCGAGTCTGCTGCCCGCCACCGCGAACGCCACACCGGTGCTGCGCCAGGCCCCGGACGCTGGGGCGGGGCTGATCCGCAACCCGGAGTTCGGCAACGGCGTCATGGCCGGGGTGCCGCGCACCGACGGGGCGACGTTGTGGACGCGGGTCGGCGGCGCGGGCGGCAGCGGCAGCCTGGGGACCGGCAGCATCGATCCCGGCAGCCTGGGGGCCGGGAGCGCCGGTAGCAGCGGTAGCAGCACGGCGGGCGGCGAGCTGGCCCTGATCGTGTCCAAGCGTGAGGACCTGTCCAGCCCGGTGCTCGCCGAACGGGTGCAGGTTCGCGAAGAAGCCGATGGCACAGTGCATTTCGATGTGAACGGGCTGGCTCCGGGGGAGTCCTACTACTACCAGTTCCGGGGCAACGGGGGTGAGTCGGAGGTCGGTCGGTTCCGGACGCTGCGGCCCGCCGACTCCAACGAGCCGGTCCGCATCGGCTGGTTCACCTGCCAGGGCTTCGAAGAGGGCTACTACGGCGCGCACCGGCACCTCGCCGAGGAGGACCTCGACTTCGTCGTGTGCCTCGGCGACTACGTGTACGAGTTCACCAAGCCGGGTGTGCGGGGACTCGACACCAACCCGTTCCCGCAGACCATCGAGGGCATGCGGGCGAAGTACCGCAAGTACCGCGCGGATGCCGACCTGCGGCTGATGCACAGCCAGCACGCCTTCATCCCGATCTGGGACGACCACGAGTTCCGCAACAACTACAGCAAGGACGGCTGGACCTTCCCGGTGGTCGCGCCGATCGACAGCGCGGTCGGCTTCCAGCAGAAGAAGCAGTGGGCGTGGCAGTCGTGGTTCGAGCACATGCCGGTGCCGCGGTTCTCCGACGACCCGTTGCGGACCTACCGCTCGCTGCGGGTGGGCAAGACGGTGGAGCTGTTCGCGCCGGACAGTCGGCAGTACCGCGACGGGCAGCCGTGCGGCGACGTGGACGCCACCGCCTGCGCGGACACCGAGGCGGCGGGCCGGACCATGCTGGGCGCGACGCAGAAGCGCTGGCTACTCGACGGCCTGACCCAGTCGGACGCGCGGTGGAAGGTCGTGGCGAACG
Source organism: Rhodococcus sp. P4_F5 (assembly GCF_056401315.1). Classification (NCBI taxonomy): domain Bacteria; kingdom Bacillati; phylum Actinomycetota; class Actinomycetes; order Mycobacteriales; family Nocardiaceae; genus Rhodococcus; species Rhodococcus sp. P4_F5. Next base: position 67,941 of record NZ_JBFUJP010000002.1, read on the forward strand.
CCAGCATGATGATGGGCATGGTGGTGGCGGACGACGGCGCTCGGGGATACCTGGACACCTGGGACGGGTACGGCGCCGAGCGGACCGAGATCCTGTCCACCGCGGCGCAGTCGGTCGAGAACCTGGTCCTGGTCACCGGCGACGACCACGACGGGTGGGCCGGTGAGCTGTGGGACACCGGATTCGCGCCGGGCACGACGAGCGGCGCCCAGGTCAATGCGCCCGGCACCCGGCGCGCGGGCGTCGAGTTCGTGGTCCCGTCGGTCACTTCCGCCAACACCGGAGACGGCGGCGCCACCGGCAGCGGTGACAACACCGGCGCCGCGCGTGCCGAGGAGATCAGCCGGCGGGACAAGAACCCGCACGTCAAGCACGTCGACATGGTCAGCCACGGCTACGGGGTCCTCGCGGTCGACCGGGACGAGACGCGATTCCAGTTCCGGTCCGTCGACAAGCTGAACCCGAATGCCGGGGTGACCACGTCGAAGACCGTGCGGACGCCGGCGGGACAGTCGGTGGTCGAGTCCGCCTGACGCACCCGGACTGGCGGTGAGCGGCGGGGCGTCGATTCGATCGCGTCCCCGCCGCGTCCCCGCCGCGTCCTCCCGTTCGAACTGCCTTCCTTTTCAATCGCGGACGCCGGGGCGACCACGGTCGCCCGAACTCTTGACTCACTCCGGAAAAACGCGCCATTGTGTAGGTGTGCCCTCGACGGGGGATTACGCAGCGCCGCTGCGTCTGATTGAGGTACGCGCGACCCGCCCGCGGGCCGCGCGACCAGAGGCTGTGCGCGACCGTCCACCCGTCGGCACCGTCGCGCGGCAGAAGCCCCGTGCCGGGGCCCACCGTCGTCTCGTCCGCCACTCCTGCGGAGTCGACATCACTGGATTCGCGACCACGTCGGTGACTACCGATTCACGCACTCCCGGAAGGAAGGTTCGCCGTGTCCAACAGTGAAAGCGAATGCCCGGCAATGGACTCCCCGTCGCCGCAGGAACACCAGCCCAGGACCAACCGGGACTGGTGGCCCAACCAGGTGGACCTGCAGGCGCTGCGCCAGCCCTCGCCGCTGGCCGATCCCATGGGCGAGGACTACAGCTACGCGGCGGCGTTCGAGACGCTCGACGTGGACGCGTTGAAGCGGGACGTCATTGAGCTGATGACGTCGTCGCAGGACTGGTGGCCGGCGGACTACGGGCATTACGGGCCGCTGTTCATCCGGATGAGCTGGCACGCGGCCGGCACCTACCGCATCGCGGACGGCCGGGGCGGCGCCGGCGAGGGCGCCCAGCGGTTCGCCCCGGTCAACAGTTGGCCCGACAACGCGAGCCTCGACAAGGCACGCCGGTTGCTCTGGCCGGTCAAGCAGAAGTACGGCCGCAAGCTCTCCTGGGCGGACCTGCTGGTCTTCGCGGGCAACTGCGCGATGGAGTCGATGGGGTTCAAGACGTTCGGCTTCGGCTTCGGCCGTGACGACATCTGGGAGCCGGACGAGGTGTTCTGGGGGCCGGAGGACACCTGGCTCGGCGACGAGCGCTACACCGGCGACCGGGAACTCACCGGTCCCTTCGGCGCCGTGCAGATGGGCTTGATCTACGTGAATCCGGAAGGGCCCAACGGAAGGCCGGACCCGATCGCCGCGGCCGTCGACATCCGGGAGACCTTCCGCCGGATGGCGATGAACGACGTGGAGACCGCCGCACTGATCGCCGGCGGTCACACCTTCGGCAAGACCCACGGCGCGGGCCCGGCCGACCTCGTCGGACCCGAACCCGAGGCCGCGCCGATCGAGCAGCAGGGACTGGGCTGGAAGAGTGCCTTCGGCACCGGTGTGGGCAAGGACGCGATCACCAGTGGCCTCGAGGTCGTGTGGACGCCCACGCCGACGAAGTGGGACAACACCTTCCTGGAGCTCCTGTACGGCTACGAATGGGAGCTGACCAAGAGCCCAGCGGGTGCCTGGCAGTTCACGGCCAAGGACGGTGCCGGTGCGGGCACGATTCCCGACCCGTTCGATGCGTCGGCGGGGCGGGCCCCGACGATGCTGGTCACGGACCTCTCGCTGCGGCTCGACCCGGTCTACGGTCCGATCACCCGGCGCTGGCTGGACCACCCGGAGGAGTTGGCCGACGAGTTCGCCAAGGCCTGGTACAAGCTGCTGCACCGTGACATGGGGCCGGTGACGCGCTATCTCGGTCCGTGGGTGCCGGAGCCGCAACTGTGGCAGGACCCCGTCCCCGCGGTCGACCACGACCTGGTCGGGCCGGACGAGATCGCCGCGCTCAAGGCCACGGTCCTCGCCTCGGGGCTGTCCGTCCCCCGGCTGGTCGGGGCCGCGTGGGCGTCGGCGGCCACCTTCCGCGGCACCGACAACCGCGGCGGCGCCAACGGGGCACGAATCCGTCTCGCGCCGCAGAAGGGCTGGGAGTCCAACGACCCGGCCGCGCTGGCGGAGACGCTGGCGACCCTCGAACGGATACGCGCCGACTTCGACGGCGCGCGGTCCGACGGCATCAGGATCTCGTTGGCCGATCTGATCGTCCTGGCGGGATGCGCGGCCGTCGAGCAGGCGGTGAGAAACGCCGGGCACCACGTCACGGTCCCGTTCGCACCGGGTCGCACCGACGCCGCCCAGGAGCAGACCGACGTGGAGGCGTTCGAGGTGCTCGAGCCCCGGGCGGACGGGTTCCGCAACTACCTGCGCGCCGGGGAGAAGACGCCCGCCGAGCGACTGCTGGTGGACAAGGCGAACCTGCTGACGTTGACGGCCCCGGAGATGACGGTGCTCGTCGGCGGGATGCGCGCCCTGAACGCCAACTACGGACAGTCCGCCCACGGCGTCCTGACCGACCGGCCCGAGGCGCTGACCACCGATTTCTTCGTGAACCTGCTCGACATGGGCACGGAGTGGAAGGCGTCCGCCGAGTCAGAGAACGTGTACGAGGGCAGCGCTCGCGGCACGGGCGAGGCCAGGTGGACGGCGACCGCCGTCGATCTCGTCTTCGGGTCGAACTCGCAGTTGCGGGCGCTCGCCGAGGTGTACGCGAGCGACGACGCGCAGCCGAAGTTCGTGGCGGACTTCGTCTCCGCGTGGGACAAGGTGATGAACCTGGACCGGTTCGACCTGACCTGACCTGCGCCGGTGGGGTGCGGCGGCCGTCAGCTGTCCGGTCGGCCGACGTGCCGCCGCACCACGTCGGCGATGACCGCCGCCACGGTGTCCGCCTGGGTCTCCGGGAGACGCGCGTAGCCGCACACCAGTCCCCGCGGGTCGCCCGGGTCGGCGAGGTACGCGGACAGCGGCGGCACGGTGATTCCGCGGTGACTCAGAGCCGCGGTGATCGCGGCGTCGTCGCTTCCGTCCGGCAGCCGGAGCACCAGGTGCAGCCCCGCTTCGACGCCGTCCAGGCGGACGCCCGTGTTGTGCCGCCGGAGCGCGGCGACCAGGGCCGTCCGGCGTGCGGAGTAGGTGCGTGACGCCCGCGCGAGGTGCCGGGTCAGGGCACCCGACTCGATGAACCGGGCGAACGCCAGTCCGGTGACGGCGCAGGCGGTTTCGCCGCTGAGTGCGAGCGCCTCGGAGATCGGGTCACGCAGCGCTCGCGGCGGCAGCATCCAGGCCAGCCGCAGCGACGGGGTGAGGACCTTGGAGGCGGTGCCGATGTAGGTCACGCACTCGCGGCCGCCGTCCAGGCTGCGCAGCGCCGGCAGCGCGGACACGTCGTACCGGAACTCGCCGTCGTAGTCGTCCTCGATGAGCAGCCTCCCGGCCTCGACGGCCCATTCGACCAGTCGGGCACGACGGGGTGCGGGGAGGCGGGCGCCGAGCGGGTACTGGTGTGCGGGCGTGCAGTACACGGCCGCATCGGTCTCGAGCAGCGACCGGGGGTCGAGGCCGTCGCCGTCCACCTCGACGGAACGCGTTCGGGCGCCGGACATCTGGAGCGCCCGGCGGGCGTCGACATAGCCTGGCTCCTCGAACGCGACATCGCGTCCCGCGAGCCCGGCCGCCACGGTGATGGCGCGCAGGGCCGACGCCACACCCGGCACGATGACCAGGTCGTCCGGGTCCGCGACGATGCCGCGGGTGCGGCGCAGGTGTCCGGCCAGGGCGAGCCGGAGCTCGGCGTGGCCGCCGGGACCCGGCGGGGTGAACTGCACGGGTGCGGCGGCGGCCGCCCGCCAGGCCCGGCGCCAGTCCGTGGTCGAGACGAGGGAGGTGTCGGGATGGCCCGGGGTGAGATCCCACGTCGGCGGGGGCCGCCGCGGCGGGTGCGCCGACGCGGTCACGGCGGCAGTCGTCGGGACGTGTGAGGCGGCCCCCGCGGTGGCCGCGGAGTCCGCGCCTTCCGCGATCCGGGTGCCGGAACCCGGACGCGCGACGACGTAGCCGGCGGCGACGAGCTCGTCGTAGGCGTCGACCACGGAGGACCTGGCCACCGCGAGGTCGGCGGCCAGCGTGCGCGTCGACGGGAGCGCGTCCCCGGGGCCGAGCCGGCCCAGCCGGACCTGCTCGACGATCGCCTCCGCGATGCGGTGCCGCAGCGGCGCCGCGCTGACCGGCAGTCGCAACGCGAGGTTCAGGTCGGGGGAGTGACGGGACATGTCTGCCAACTTAGTGGTCTGGCTGTTTGGTGTAATTCTGGACCTACTGAGCAGTCCGGAAACCCGGCACGATTCGGTGCATGGACCGGATCAGGAGATACCCAGAACTCGCCAGTGGCCACCGGCCCGACCTCGACGCGGTGCTCGACGCGGCGGCGGTCGGCACCCTCGCGACGGTGGTGGACGGAATGCCGTGGGTGGTGCCCATGCTCTACGCCCGCGACGGCGACCGCATCGTGCTGCACGGCTCGACGGGCGCGGGTGCACTGCGACACGTCGCGGCCGGTGCTCCGGCCGCGTTCTCCGTCACGATGCTCGACGGAATCGTGGTGGCGGACACGCTTTTCGACTCCACGGCGAACTACCGGTCGGCCGTCGTACGCGGTTGCCTGACCGGCTTCAGCGGAGACGAGGCGGTGCGCGCCCTCGACCTGCTGTCCGATTCGCTGATCCCCGGTCGCAGCGCGGAGGTGCGTACCAACCTGAAGAAGGAGCTCGCGGCGACGCTGGCGATGGCCCTGCCCATCGAACCCGGATGCTGGACGGTCAAGGTGCGCGACGCGCCGCCACCCGCGCCGTCGACGGACTCCGGCGGATGGGCCGGCGTGGTCCCGCTGCGGACGGTCGCCGGTGAGCCGGTGCCCGCACCCTGGGTGGCCGGGGGCACCCCGCCGCCCGAGTCGGTACGCCAGCTCGTGCACATGTGAAGCGCCGGTGGGGTCGGCACGGTGCCGACCCCACCGGGTGGACCCGGTTCGGTCAGCGCGCGAGGAACCCCTTGTCCACCGGTATCTGCGCGCCGGTGATCACGGCCGAGGCGTCGTCGGCGAGCCACACGACGGCCTCCGAGATCTCCGCCGGCTCCACCAGAGCGTCGGTCTTGAGCAGGTTGGGCGGGTAGCTGTAGACGTACGTGGGGTACTGCTCGAAGAGCTTGTACATCGAGGTGTCGTTGCCCAGTGCCGTGTTGGTGCCGTACGGCAGAACGCAATTCGCGCGAATGCCGAACTCGCCCAGTTCCACCGCCAGGGCCTTCGTCAGGCCGACGACCCCGAACTTGGCCGCGGCGTAGTGACCGCAGCCGGGAGGCGCCTTCACACTCGCCGACGAGCCGACCGTGATGATGGACCCGCCGTTGCCGGCCTCGATCATCGCCGGCACCGTCGCCTTGATCGTGTTCCACACCCCGGTCAGGTTGACGTCCACGGTCTCCTGGAACTGTTCGGCCGAGATCTCCCAGATTCGGCCCCAGTTGCACACACCCGCGTTGGCGACCACGACGTCGAGGCGGCCGAAGGTCTCGATGGTCTCGGCCACCACCGCCTGCTGGCCCGCCAGGTCCCGCACGTCGACCTGCCGGGTCAGGACCTTGCGTCCCTCGGACTCGATCAACCGCGCGGTCTCCTCGAGATCGGCGGGCTCGGCCATCGGGTAGCCGCTGAACTCGGCGACCTGTTCACAGACGTCGACGGCCACGATGTCCGCCCCCGCCTGCGCCATTCGAACTGCATGCGAACGGCCCTGTCCCCGAGCCGCTCCCGTCACATAGGCGACTTTCCCTGCGAGTGAGCTCATGTCTGAACCTCCGTGAGTGTGTAGTCGAATGCGTAGTCGTCGAACGATGAGAACCGGCTGAACCAGAAGGCACCGCTGATGGTCTGCGGCCGGTAGTAGAGGGCCTCGCCCTGCGAGTTGACGAAGTAGGTGCGCAGGCCCGGGTTGCTGTCCACGGTGTAGGCGCTGATCGCCTTGCCGTGGCGGTGCATCTTGCGCACCCACCGGGCGAACGCCTCGGTGCGTACCTGCGCCACCGTCGCACCCCTCCGTCCGGTCTCGGTGATCACCCGCACGGCGTGCCGCGCGGTCAGGTCCACGAACGTGTGCCACGCGATGCCGACGTACCCCTGCGGGGCGACCAGCGACCAGCGGTTCGGCAGGCCCGGGTGCGCGCTGCCGCCGTAGGTACGCAGGCCGTTGCGGCGGTAGTCGTCAGCCAGGTCGAACCCGTGGGGGCCGACGACGGCGCCGCTGCGGTACGTCTCCGGGTCGGTGAACAACTCGTATCCGGTGGCCGCGACGATTAGGTCGTACGGGCGCTCGGTGCCGTCCGAGGTGCGGATGCCGTCGGCGGTGACCCGTTCGATCGGGTCGACGACCAGTGACACGGACGGATCCGCGAGCGCGGGGAAGAAGGTGCTCGACAGCACCGGCCGCTTGGCGAGGATGCCGTAGTCGGGAACGAGAGCATCGCGAATGCCGTCGTCGGTGACGTTGCGCCGCAACAGGGATCGGTAGATCGACTGCCAGATCCGGTCGTACTGCGGCATGACCGCGGCGAGGAACTTGCGTGGCAGCAGCGGCAGCACGTTGCAGAGGAACTGCATCGGCAGTTCCATGGCGGCCAGCGCGGACCCGTTGACGACGGCGCCGGCGCCGGGGATCGAGAGGAGGCGGTGGGCCCGTGCGGACAGCGCGACGTCGGGCTTGGGCAGGATCCAGGACGGTGTCCGCTGGTAGATTTCGACGCTGCGGGCCTGCTGGTAGATGGCCGGGACGATCTGCACCGAACTCGAGCCGGTGCCGATCACCGCGACCCGTTTGCCGGACCAGTCGTAGTGGGGGTCCCAGGCGTTCGGGCGCAGGACGGTTCCGGCGAACTCTCCGAGTCCCTCGATGTCGTTCGCGGACTTGGCGTTCACGTAGCCGCCCACGGCGTTGATGACGAACCGTGCGCGCACGGGGGCATCGTCGTCGATGTGCAGTACCCACAGCCGCTCCGACTCGTCCCACACCTCTCGGCGGACGGTGCAGTTTCCGCGAAAGTACTTGTGCAGGTTCAGGTCGTCGGCGACCCTCCGGTTGTACTCCTGGATCTCCGGGCCCGTCGGGAACAGACGCGACCAGTCGGGCTTGCGGGCGAAGGGGAACTGGTAGAACAGCGTCGGCACGTCCACGGACAGGCCGGGGTAGACGTTGTCGCGCCAACTGCCCCCGAAGTCGTCGCTGCGTTCGAGGATGACGAAGTTCTCGATGCCGGCCTTCTGCAGGTGGTGCGCGGCGGTGATGCCGCCCGGCCCGGCGCCGATGACGGCGACGTCGACGTACTCGTGTGTCATGCCAACTCATTCCTGTTGGTCGTCAGTGACGTGGTGCCAGCCCGTCGAGCATGAGGTCGCCGATGCGCGTCCGTGCGTCGTCCGCGCTGCTGAATCCGGCCACCGAGAACGGCAGGATCTCCAGGCTCAGGAGGACCCGCACGATCAGGTCGCCGGCGTGCATCGTGTCCAGGCCGGCGTCCACCTCGCCGCGCCGCTGGGCGTCGGCGACAAGCGTGGCCCAGAAGGCGGCCCAGGTGCGGCAGAGTTGGTCGCCGTAGTGCTCGAGCAGCGTCGCGATGATGCTCTCGGTGCGCAGCGGGGGGACCAGGGCCTGCGGGGTGGTGGCGTGTTGGTAGATGAGGGCGGCCGCCTCGCCGACCTGGCTTCGCAGCGTCTCCTTGGGTGTCACGGCCGTGGCCAACCCGTCGATGAAGGCACTGCACAGGTAGTCGAGGCCGGCGTTGACGGCGGACTGTCTGTCGCCGAAGGCGTTGTACACCGTCCCCCGGGACACCCCCGCCGACGTGGCGACCTCGCTCAGGCGGAATCCCCGAACCCCGTTGCGTCGCACGCATTCTGCGGCTACCCGAACCAATTCGAGGGGTGGGTCGGCGACCCGTGCCCCGGCGTTCTCGCTGAGCATGTTGCACAAGTTACGTCAAAGTGTTCAAGCTGGCGCCCGAATCGAGAGAACTGGGGCAGCTACGCAAACACGCCGGCCCACCGCCATGRGGCGGTGGGCCGGCGTGCTCTCGTGCTGAGATGCGTCAGCGCCGCTGTCAGTCGGTAGCCGCGATGCGCAGGGTGAGCGGGCAGTTGGCGGACGAGCCGCCGACCTGGAGGTCGTACGCACCGGGGCGGTAGGCCCACTTCCGGCTCGCCTCTTCCCAGGCCTCGAAGGCGCGCTGCGGCAGGGTGACGCTCGCCGTCGCGGTCTCGCCGGCGGCCGCCTCGACGCTCGCGAAGCCGGCCAGCGCGCGGGCGGGCCGGGACGGGTCGCCGTCGACCGGGGCGAGGTAGACCTGCACGACCTCGCGTCCCGGCCGGGATCCGGTGTTGCGGACCCGGACCGTGACGGTCTCGCCGTCCCACTCGGCGTCCTCATACTCCCAGGTGGTGTAGCCGAGGCCGTGCCCGAACGAGTACGCGGGCGCGACGTCGGACCGGTCCCAGGCGCGGTAGCCGATGAACAGGTCCTCGCTGTAGACGAGCTTGCCGTCGGTCGGGGTGACCTCGGTGACCGGGCAGTCCGCGAGGGTGGCGGGCCAGGTGGTGGGCAGCCGGCCGCCGGGCTCGGCCGCGCCGGTGAGCACCTCGGCCAGCGCCGAGCCGGCCTCCTGTCCGGGGAACCAGCTCAGCAGCACCGCGGCGACGTCGTCGCGCCACGGCATTTCCACGGGGGCGCCGGAGTTGACGATCACAACCGTGCGCGGGTTCGCCGCGACGACACGGGCGACCAGCTCGTCCTGACGTCCGGGCAGCGCGAGCGTGGTGCGGTCGAAGCCCTCGGACTCCACCTTGTCGGTGGTCGCCACGACGACGACGGCCACATCGGCCTGGGCCGCGGCGGCCTCGGCCTCGGCCATCAGCTCCTCGGGATCGCGCTGCGGCTCGAGGTGCCCCAGGCCGAAGCTGACGATTGCGATGGGGGCGCCCTCCATCTTCATCGGGTCGTACCGCAGGGAGACCTCGACGGTGCGCCCCGCCTCGAGTTCGACGACGGCGCGGTCCTTCGGCGAGCCGAAGAACATCTCGAACGGGTCGAAGCTCTCCAGTGCCTGCTCGCCCTCGAACACCGTCTCGCCGTCGACGGTCAGCGTGAACTGGCCGATGCCCTTGGTGCCGAAGCGGTGCGGGCCGGAGAACTCCGGCGTGAAGGTGCCGAGGATCTCGACGGTCTGCAGCGATGGGTAGTCGATGCCCTCGGGGAGGGCGCCCATCCACATGATGTTGCCGTCCGCCAGCGGGAGCTCGCGCTGCAGCGTGCCGTCGGCGGTGAGGCAGCGGGCGCGCAGGGTGAACCCGCGGTCGGCGATGCCCATCTCGTCACTCAGCACCGTGCCGACGTTGTAGCTCAGTGTGCCCTCGGGCAGCGCGGCCGTCAGTCCGTCGAGCGGGGAGACGACGGTCTCGGGGAAGACCATGGCGGAGCCGCCGCCGAGCACTCGGGCTTCGCGTGCGGCCAGGCCGATGAGGGCGACGGTGGACTCGGGGGTGATCGGCAGGACCGGGCTGTCTGCGACGTCGGCGTTGCGGGCGAGCACGAAGGAGCGGCGGGCGACCTCGCGCGCGATCTCGCGGCCGTCGACCGTGGCGGGGAGCTCGGCGACCGCAGCCGGTGCGCCCTCGAGCAGGCCGACGCGTGCCGCGAGCAGCAGGACGTGCCGGACGGCCTCGTCGACCACGGCCTCGTCGACGTCGCCGTCCCGGACCGCCTTGACCAGGAGCTCGCCGTAGACGTTGGCCGGGCCGGGCATCGCCACGTCGAGGCCGCCCAGGATGGCGCCGGTCGTCGAGCGCGTGCCCATCCAGTCGGAGACCACGATGCCGTCGAAGCCCCACTCGTCGCGGAGCACGCCGCGCAGCAGCTCCGCGTGCTCACTCATCGTGGTGCCGTTGACGCTGTTGTACGCGGACATGATCGCCCACGGGCCGGCGTCGCGGACGATCGCCTCGAACGGGGCGAGGTAGAGCTCGCGCAGGGCTTCGGGGGAGACGATGTTGTCGACGAACATGCGGTCGGTCTCGGCGTCGTTGGCCACGAAGTGCTTGACGGTGGCGCCGACGCCGCCGGACTGCACGCCGCGGACGAAGCCGGAGCCGATGGCGCCGGTGAGCAGCGGGTCCTCGGAGTACGCCTCGAAGTGCCGGCCCCCGACGGGGGTGCGGTGCATGTTCACGGTGGGGGCGAGGAGCAGGTGCACGCCCTTGCGGCGGGCCTCCTGAGCGAGCAGTGTCCCCGCCCGGGCGATCAGCTCGGGATCCCAGGATGCGGCCATCGCGGTGGGCGAGGGCAGCAGGACGGACGGGTCCTCGGGACCCCAGCTGGCCCCGCGCACGCCGACCGGGCCGTCGGACATCACGACGGAGCCGAGACCGATCTCGGGGAGCGGCGGCAGCGTCCAGATGTCCTGCCCCTGGAGCAGACGCGCCTTCGCGTCCAGATCCAGCTTGGCGAGCGCCGATTCGACGGCCTGGCGGGTCGCTTCGTCTTCCATCGTGAACTCCTTCGTGGTGCGACCACGACGCCGCGGGCGCGGGCGCGGGTCCGCCGGATAGGCGATACACCCAGGCTACATTTTACCTAATGTTTATTAGGCGTCGTTATGAAAAAGTTATCGATTCCGGATCGAGTGGAGGCCTCGGCTAGCGCAGGTCGGCCGGGTCCTCCGCCCGCTCGGCCGCGGTGAGCAGGGTGACGAGGTTGCGGAAGGCCGCGGGCATGTCCACCTCGTCCGGGGCCAGCAGCCACTGGATCTGAATGCCGTCGAGTACGGCGATGAGCAGCGGTGCCGCCTGCTCGGGGGTGAGCCCGCCCGGCATGCGGTCGCCGAACTCCTGGTGCAGGAAGCCGGTGAAGGCCTCGCGGGCCGCGGCGTACCGCTCGGTGAAGAACTCGCGTGCCGGATGCTGTCCCGTCGCACTCTCCGCGGCCAGTGCCGTGTACGTCTGGACTACGCCAGGGCGTTCCGCGTTGAACTCCACGATCTGTTCGAGGTGGGACAGCTTCACGTCCGTCGATCTCGAGAGAATGGCCGCGGTGTCCCACTGGTCGCGGGCCTCGAGTACGCCGATCAGCAGGTGCTTCTTGCTGGGGAAATAGTGCAGAACGCCCGGCTGCGTCAGTCCGACGCGCGCGGCCACCGCGGCGAGCGTGGTGGCGCGATACCCGCGCTCCGCGATCTCGGCCATCGCGGCGTCGAGGATGGCCTCGCGCCTGGCTTCCGCCTTGGCTGCTCGTCCGCCCCGCTGTCGCTCAGTCACAAGGCGAGCCTAACGACGAGGGCCATGCGCCGGTGTGGCGACCTGCGGCGGACCCGGGATTCATAACGATTTTGTAACAAGGCCTAAGGGGCATTAGGTGCGGTAGCTAGTCTCGGGCGTATGAAAAGTCGCTTGAGTAGAGGTGTAGTGCTCCTCGCTGCGGTAACCCTGGCTCTGCTGGGGTCCGGGGCCACGGCGCAGGCCGGTGCACCCGCGCCGGGCGCCGCGCCGACGAAGTCCGTCGAAGCCACGTACTCCGAACGTGGACCGTGGGAGGTCACCAAGCAGCAGGGTTTCGGCTGCTGCGATTCCTCCGGCCACAAGTTCGACGTCTGGTATCCCACCGACCTCGGTGCGGACGGCACCGAGCACCCGATCATCACCTGGGGTAACGGCACCTTTGCGCACCCCTTCCAGTACGACTACCTGCTATCGCACCTGGCGTCCTGGGGTTTCGTGGTGATCGCGCCCGACAACACCAACACGGGCTCCGGCCAGGAGATGCTGCAGGCGGTGGACTTCCTCGAGGGCCAGAACAATGACCCGTCGAGCGTCTTCTACCAGACGCTGGACACCGACAACATCGGCGCAATGGGCCACTCGCAGGGCGCGGTCGGCACCCTGAACGCCGCCATCACTTCCGGCGGCGCCATCAAGACCGCGGTCCCGATCGAGCTCCCGGGGCAGTTCATGTGCTCGCTCAACCTGCCGAAGCCGGAGGCCGCGATGACCATCTGCACGGATCCCCGGCAGCTGACCACCGGCTCCGTCCTGTACGTCAACGGCTCCGGCAGCCCCATCTCGCCGTCCACCCAGCCGCTTCCGTTGGAGCAGATCGGCCCCCAGTCCGCGCAGGGCTACTTTGCCGCCACTCCGGATTCGGTGCAGAAGGCGATGGCCACGCTGAACGGCCCGAACCACAACGACATTCAGGGCCAGCCCGGATGCCCCCCGAACGACCCGGGCTGCGTCAGCGGCGTGCAGGGGTTCCTCGGTGTCCTCACCGCCTGGAACATGGACAAGCTGCAAGGCGACGACTACGCGCACGGCGCCTTCGTCTCCGGCACCGGCGAGCTCTTCGGCCAGACCGCCTGGAGCAACCAGGCGAGCAACATCACCGGCTGACCCCGGCGGCGCCGGCGATCGGCGCAACTTGAAGATCTTCCACGCGATCGGTTCCTGCCAGCGGCAGGAACCGATCGCGTGCTTTTGTGCGTCAGCAGGTCACCGAGGCGCCATGCGGATTCCTCCGTCGAGCCGGATGGTTTCGCCGTTGAGGTAGCGGTTCTCGAGGATCGACACGGCGAGCTGGCCGAATTCGTCCGCACGCCCCAGTCGCGACGGGTTGGGCACCGAGGCCTCGAGGCTGGCGCGCATCGCGTCGGGCATCCCCGAGAGCAACGGCGTGTCCATGATTCCCGGCGCGATCGTGCACACCCGGATGCGCCGGGCCGCCAGGTCGCGGGCGGCGGTCAGGGTCATGCCGACGATCCCGGCCTTGGATGCGGTGTAGTTGATCTGGCCGATCTGCCCCTCGAAGGCCGCGACGGAGGCGGTCATCACGATCGCCCCGCGTTCGCCGTCGACCTCGTCGGTCCTCGCGATGCGCTCGGCGCCGAGGCGCAGCGCGTTGAACGATCCGACCAGGTTGAGCTTGATGACATGCTCGAAGTCCTCGAGCGAACCGGCGTTGCCGTGCTTGTCGAGGATTCGCATGCCGCGGCCGCTGCCCGCGCAGTGGACGAGGCCGCGGAGTTCGCCGTCCTCGGTTGCCGCGTCGAGTGCGGCGGCGAACTGGTCCGTGTCGGTTATGTCGGCCGGTGCGAAGCGGGCGTTCGGGCCGAGATCCCGTGCGGCGGCGTCGCCGTCGGAGGACGGCAGGTCGACGAGGGTCACCAAGGCGCCGGCGTCGATCAGCCGCCTCGCTGTCGCGTTGCCGAGTCCGGAGGCGCCGCCGGTGACGGCGACGGAGATTCCCTTGAGTTCCATGATGCGAGAGTCCTTCGAGGTCAGAGGAGTTCGACGATGGTCGCGTTGGCCATGCCGCCGGCCTCGCACATGGTCTGGAGGCCGTAGCGGATGCCGTTGTCGCGCATGTGGTGGACGAGCCGGGTCATGAGGATCGCGCCGGAACCGCCGAGCGGGTGTCCGACGGCGATGGCGCCGCCGAGCGGATTCAGCCGCTTCTCGTCGGCGCCGGTCTCGGCCAGCCACGCGAGCGGCACGGGGGCGAAGGCCTCGTTGACCTCGAACGCGCCGATGTCCTCGATGGACAGGCCCGAGCGGGAGAGAGCCTTCGCGGTGGCGGAGATGGGGCCGCTGAGCATCATCACCGGGTCGTCGCCGGTGACCGCGACGGTGTGGATGCGGGCGATGGGGGACAGGCCTCGGTCCGCGGCGATCTTGCCGGTGGTGACCAGCAGCGCCGCCGCCCCGTCGGAGATCTGGGATGCGTTGCCCGCGTGTATGACCCCGTCCTCCTTGAACGGGGCCTTCAGCGTCGCGAGCTTGTCGATCGAACCGCCGCGGCGCAGCCCCTCGTCGGCGGCGAGCCGGCCCTCGACCGGCGCGAGCTGCGAGTCGAAGGCACCCGTGTCGATGGCCTGGGCGGTGAGCTCGTGCGAGCGCAGCGCGTACTCGTCGAGGGTGCGGCGGTCGAGGTTCCAGCGCTCGGCCATCATCTCGGCACCGAGTCCCTGGCTGAAGCTGTCCACGCCGTAGCGCGCCTGCACGCTCGGCGGCGTGGCCGAACTGCCCTCCTTGGCCGCGCTGCCCATCGGCACCCGGCTCATGGACTCGACGCCACCGGCGACGACGAAGTCCGCGTGCCCGGCGATCACCGATGCGGCGGCGAAGCTCAACGCCTGCTGGCTCGAGCCGCAGGCACGGTTGACAGTGGTACCCGGGACGGACTCGGGCCAGCCTGCCGCCAGCGCGGCGGTGCGGGCGATGTTGCCCGCCTGCTCGCCGGCCTGGACGACGCATCCCCAGATGACGTCCTCGATCTCGGCGGGGTCGATGCCGACGCGGCCGGTGAGGGCCGCCAGGACGTGGGCGGACAGGTCGGCCGGGTGCAGGTCGGACAGGGACCCGCCGCGCTTCCCGATGGGCGTTCGAACGGCGTCGACGATGACGGCGTCGTGCATGTTGTTCCTCCTGTGGTGGGTTGGATCTGGTGGTGGCGATGGGGGCAGGGGCCTCGGGTCAGTGCGTGATGACGCGCCGGCGTAGGAACTCGTCGACGGCGCGGTCGGCGTACGCCTCGAACGGCCATGCCGTACCGGTGGTTTCGCGCCGGCCGACCGACACGAATTCGGCGTCGATGCGCTCGGCAACCTTGGCGGCCCGGTCGAGGTCGGACCCCCACACAGAGGTGCTGAGGACATGCGAGGGTTCGTTGATGCGGTCGAGTGTCTGGTCGAGGTCGTGGTAGCCGATGACGGTGAACACCGGGCCGCTGTTCGCCGTCTCGGTGATGGCCGATCCGTCCCTGTCCTGCAACAGGGTTGGCTCCAGGAAGTGTCCCGGTAGGTTGGTGCCGCGGCCGCCGCCCGTGACGAGCACCCCGCCGGACGCGATGGACTGGCGGAGACGGTCTTCGGTGACGGCCAGCTGCCCGGCGCTGTGCAGTGGACCGACCGTGATGCCGGGCGTCATGCCGTCGCCGACGGTCAGCGGCCGGACGGCCTCGACGAACGCGTCGCAGAAGTCGTCCACCAGATCGGCAGGGACGTAGGCACTCTTGGGGGCGTCCAGTGTCTGCCCCGCGTTGGCAAAGGCGCTCTTGGCCAGTGCTGTCGCCGCGTCGTCGACGGGTGCATCGTGGAGGAGTAGCGCGGTCGCGCCGGAGGCCGTGGTCGTCGTCACCGGAGTGAGGGTCCGGGCCGCCTGGCCGACGATCCGCTGCGCGCCACCCCGGGTGCCGGCGTAGGAGACCAGGCCGACCTTCGGGTGGGCAACCAGGGCGCTGGTTGCCCTGCGGGTGCCGACCGGGACGTCGAGAACCCCTGCCGGGAAAACGGAATTGAGAATCTCCACGGTTCGCGTTACCGAGAGCGCGACGGTGGGCGGAGGCTCGACGACGACCGTGTTGCCGGCGGCGATGGCGGGGCCCACCTTTGCGGCCATGCGGAGGATCGGCAGGTCCCACGGGACGAGTACAGCGACGACCCCAACCGGCCGGTACTCCACCGCGGCGGTGCGTCCGTCGTAGCGGTGGGCGAGGGCATCGTCGTCCCAGCGGATCTCGGCGGCGTCGGCCAGGCACTTGGCGGCGAGTCGAATCTCGCCCTCGGATTCGCGGAGGGGCTTGCCCTGTTCCATGGTCAGCAGGGGCGCGAGGGTGTGCACGGCGTGCAGGAGCTCGCGGGCGCAGTCGGCGAGACACCGCTGCCGCGCCTCGCGGTCGATGCGCCAGCCGGCGAACGCGTGGTGCGCTCGCGTGAGCATGCCGTCGAGCTGATCGGCGGCGGTGACCGCGACGGTTCCGATCTGCTCGAGGGTTGCGGGGTTGACGCACCTCAAGGCCGAGCCCGTCTGCCACGGGTCGGGCTGCGGTAGCGGGCGAGTTCGTCCGGGTTGCGTGATGCCCGAGCCGGTGCAGGGGATGTCGACGAGCCTCCTCGACGAGCGTCCGTTCCGACGGGAAGGCGGGACCTTGTCCGCGAGGTCGTCGTTCATCGTGTCTCCTCGGTGCATCCACCGTCTTGCGTCGGTCTCGGTTCGTATTCCTGCGAAGCGTCCGTCACGACTAATGTAACGGGTTAATATGTAATGGTGAAGCCTGAGACATCGGCCCGCACTGGGCGTCCACGTGACCTGAGCAAGGACCAGGCGGTACTGGTCGCCACACGTCGCCTGCTGGCAGAGGTGGGGTACCAGCAGACGACGGTGGCCGCAATTGCCCGGATGGCCGAGGTGAACACGCCGGCCATCTACCGGCGGTGGCCCACCCGCGAGGCGTTGATCGAGGAAGCCGTGCACGGCACGGGCGGGCATCCGCTGCCCGAGGAGTCCGGAGACCTGCGCACCGACCTCGCGACGTGGGTGCGGGTCTTCCTGGTCCGGGCCGCGCGTCCCGCCGCACGCGCCGGGGTGCCGGGACTGCTCGCCGATTCCCAGTCCGAGGAGGCGCGTCAGCGCCTGCTCGCCATCGGGGGGCCGGTGCGCCAGGCCTTCCGGGACCTCCTGGACCGCGCCGTCGCCCGGGGGGAGATCGACGCCGGGGCGGATGCGATGTTCCTGTTCGACCTGCTCTCCGGCGCCACGACGATGCGTGGCCTCACCCGGGGAGCGGCGGACGAGGCGAGCTTCGTCGATTCGCTCGCCGGCGCCCTGTACGTCCTGGCCGCGCACGCGGCCGAGGCGGCGGACACCAAGGCGGTGCACCGGTGAAGATCGACGTGCAGTTGAACGGCCGGCCCGAGGACGCGGCCGTGCGCGCGCGTGAACTCGTCGCGCTGGGTGCGGACGGGTTGTTCACCTTCGAGGGCGCCCACGACGTGTTCGTTCCGCTCGTCGCGGCGTCGACCGTGACCTCGGCGGACCTGATGACGAACGTGGCGATCGCGCTGCCTCGAAGCCCCCTGCACCTGGCCCACACCGCCTACGACCTGCAGACCCTGAGCCGCGGGCGGTTCCGGCTGGGCCTCGGCTCGCAGATCCGGCCGCACATCGAGAAGCGGTACGGCGCACAGTGGTCCAAGCCCGCCGCCCGCATGCGCGAGACGGTGCTCGCGATCAAGGCGATCTTCGCGGCCTGGGAAGGCCAGGCGCCGCTGAAGTTTCAGGGCGAGTTCAGCACGCACACCCTGATGCCGCCCACCTTCAACCCCGGACCCAATCCCTACGGTCCCCCGGAGATCTGCCTCGGCGCACTGGGGCCGTTGATGACGCGGGCGGCAGCCGAGGTCGCGGACGGGCTGCTCGTGATGCCGTTCAACAGCGTTCGGCACTTCCGCGAGCGGACCGTGCCGGCCATCGAGGAGGGACTCGAGCGCGGCGGACGGTCGCGATCCGACCTCGCGATCTACCCCCAGGTGATCGTGGGTGTCGGCCGCACACCGGAGGAGCTCGACGCCGCCGCGCGGGGGGTGCGGGGCCTGCTCGGGTTCTACGGGTCCACCCCGGCGTACCGACCGGTGCTCGAGGTGGAGGGCTGGGCGGACGTGCAGCCGGAGCTCAACGCGCTGTCCAAGCGCGGCGAGTTCGCCGCGATGACGGAGCTGATCGACGACGACATGCTCGGCGCCCTCGCGGTGCACGGCACGCCCGAGCAGTGCGCGGCGCAGATCGTCGCCCGCTTCGGCGACCACGCGGACCGGGTATGCTGCTACTTCCCCGGCTACCCGGTCTCGGATCTCCATGTCGCAGAAATGATCTCGGCCGTGAAGGCGGCCCGATGACGGCCGGGGTGCGCGTCGAGGTCGAGCACGGGGTCGCGGTGGTGACCCTCGACCGGCCCGAGCGGCGCAATGCGTTCACCAAGGAGATGGGCCGGGCGCTGGGGGAGGCCTATCGGGCACTCGACGACCACGACGACGTCCGGGCCGTCGTCCTCACCGGAGCGCCGCCGGCGTTCTGTGCGGGCGCCGACCTGGCCGGCGGCGACGGCACCTTCGCCGCACCCGACAGCGACACGTTCACGGCCTCGCCCGTCAATCCGCCGGCCTTCGACCTGCGCAAGCCCGTCGTCGCCGCGGTGAACGGGCATGCCATCGGCATCGGGCTGACGCTCGCGATGCAGGCCGACATCCGGATCTTTGCCACCGACGCCAAGTACTCGATCCCGCAGGTCCGCCGCGGGGTGATCCCGGATGCCATGTCGCACTGGACCGTTCCGCACATCGCCGGCATGGCGGCCGCCGCGGACATCCTGCTGACGGGTCGCACCTTCGACGGCGCCGAGGCGGTCCGGCTGGGCCTGGCGAGCCGTAACCTGCCGGCGGACGAAGTGCTGCCCGCCGCAATGGACATCGCTCGTGACATCGCGGTGAACGTGGCACCGATGTCGGCCGCGCTGTCGAAGAGGTTGCTGTGGCAGACCGTCCGGCACGGGTACGGGCCGGAGCAGGTGGCGGCCCTCGAGACGGAGCTGCACCTGCGGGTGATGGGCAAACCCGATGCCGCCGAGGGCGTTCGCGCGTTCACGGAGCGCCGTGCACCCCGGTGGACCTCGCGGCTGTCCACGCAGTGGCGGGAGGTCGCGCCGGAATGACGCCGCGGCCCACCGAGCGCACCGCGACCACCCCCGACGCCCCGCGCTCTCCCGGCGCCGCGCTCACCACGGACGACGTCCTCGCCGGGGTCGACCTGCGCGGTCGCACCGTGCTCGTCACCGGGGTGACGAGCGGTCTGGGCGGCGAGACGGCCCGGGCGCTCGCCGGCGCGGGCGCACACGTCGTCCTCACCGCACGCGACACCGCCGCGGCCGGCGCCGTGGCGTCCACGATCCGCGAAGCGCACCCCGCCGCCGAGCCGGACGTATTCGGAGTCGACCTCGCGAACCTGGAAAGCATTCGTGCCCTGGTGGTTCGGCTCGCCGAGCGACGCCTGTCGGTGGACGTCCTGATCAACAACGCCGGGGTGATGTACACGCCGTTCGAACGCACCCGGGACGGGTTCGAGCTGCAGTTCGGCACCAACCACCTCGGTCACTTCGCGCTCACCACCCTGCTGCTGCCGACACTGTCGGCTGCCGCCGACCGGTCCGGAGTCCCGGCTCGGGTGGTCACGCTGTCCTCGGACGCGCACCGGGCGCACCCCGTGGATCTCGTCGATCCGAACTTCGAGAGCCGCGCCTACGACAAGTTCGTCGCCTACGCCCAGTCGAAGGCCGCGAACGTCCTGATGACCGTCGAACTCGAGCAACGGGCCGGAGACTTTGGCGTGCATGCCTTCTCGGTTCATCCGGGGGTGTCCGCCACCGGACTCGCACGCCACATGTCCCGGGCCGACATGGCGGAGATGAAGCGGATGTCGGCCGGCACCCCGAACGTGCTGACGAAGCTGAAATCCATCCCCGCCGCCGCGGCGACGACGGTGTGGGGAGCAACCGCGCCCGAGCTCGACGCAGTCGGCGGCGCCTACCTCGCCGACTGCGGAGTCGGCGCGGCCAGCGACCACGCCACCGACCCCGCGACCGCCTCAGACCTGTGGGAGTTGTCCACCAGGCTGACCACCCACGTGCACTAGGAGGACCCCATGGCTCTACCGATCACCGAGGATCAGCGGGCGCTCGCGGATTCCGTCGCGGCCTTCGCCCGCCGGTGCGCGCCGATTGCGCACACCCGCAACCAGTTCGACGCCCTGTCCGCCGGTACCGGCCCCGACCCGGTGTGGGAGGCCGTGGTTCGTCAGGGCCTGCACAACATGCACCTTCCCGAGGTCGTGGGCGGTTCGGAGTGCGGGCTGCCGGCGCTCGCGGTGGTGGTCGAGCAGCTGGGCAAGGCCATGTTCCCCGGACCGTACGTTCCCACGGTGCTCGCCAGTGCCGTCGCCGCGACCGCATCGAACGGCGCCGACGACCTGCTCGTCGCCTTCGACGGCGGCGCCACCGGTGCACTCGTCGCCGGGAACCGGCTGACGGCGCGGCCGGCGGCCGGCGGCTGGGAGGTCGAGGGGACCTCCGACCCGACCCTCGGACTGCCCGGCGCCGGACGGGTTCTCGGGCGCGCCGCACTGGCGGACACCCCCGGCGGGGACCTGTGGTTCTGGCTCGACCGCGCCGAGTTCGACGGGCCCGGTACGACCGCGAAGGTGACGGCCTGCGAGGCGCTCGACCCGACCAGGTCGGTGGGGCGGCTCGAACTCGCCGGTCACCCGATCCCGCATGACCGGGCGCTGGCCGGGGTCGATCCGGCCCGGGTCGACCTGATCGTCACCTCGCTCCTGGGGGCGGAGGCCAGCGGGATCGCGGCGTGGTGTGTGGAGACCGCCGTCGACTACGTGCGTACCCGGCACCAGTTCGGGCGCCCGGTCGGCAGCTTCCAGGCGGTCCAGCACAAGGCCGCGCTGATGCTGGTCCGGTCGGAGATCGCCTGCGCCGCAGTGTGGGACGCGGCCCGCGCCGCCGACGGCGCCTCCGACCAGCAGCGACTCGTCGCGGCGCAGGCGGCACTCACTGCGGCGCCGGCCGGCGTCGACCAAGCGCTCGACTGCATCAGCCTGCTCGGCGGTATCGGATTCACCTGGGAGCACGACGCGCACCTGTACTGGCGGCGGGCGGTTGCCGTCGCCTCCGCGGTGGGTACCGAGGATGCCTGGTCGACCCGGCTGGGGGAGGCGGCCCTGCACACGCAGCGCGACTTCTCGTTCATCGACGAGGACACGCAGCCGCAGCTGCGGGCACGGGTCGCCGCGGTGCTCGACGACGTTCTTGCTCTTCCCGACGACGAGATCGCGACGGAGGGCTGGGCACCGACCCGCGGCGGCGCGCGGCGGGCCAGGCTTGCGGCGGAGGGCCTGGCCGCGCCCCACTACCCGTTGCCCTACGGGCAGGACGCGGGCGCGGTGGAGCAGGCGGTGATCGCCGACGAGTTCACGCGCCGCGGCCTCGACCAGCCCAACACGGGTATCGCCGAGTGGGTGCTGCCCACACTCATCACGCACGGCACCGCCGAGCAGCGGGACCGGTTCGTGTCCGCGACGCTGCGCGGCGAGCTCATCTGGTGCCAGTTGTTCTCCGAGCCCGGTGCCGGATCGGACCTCGCGGGTCTGTCCACCAAGGCACGCAGGGTCGACGGCGGCTGGGTGCTCACCGGGCAGAAGGTGTGGAACTCGCAAGCGCGGGAGGCAGACTGGGGCGTGTGCCTGGCGCGGACCGACGCGGACGCACCGAAGCACAAGGGCCTGACGTACTTCCTGATCGAGATGGCCTCGCCGGGTGTGGACGTGCGGCCACTGCAGCAGGCCACCGGGGTCTGGGAGTTCAACGAGGTGTTCCTCGACGAGGTGTTCGTGCCCGACGACTGCGTCGTCGCCGGCCCCGGTGACGGCTGGCGCCTAGCCGTCACCACCCTGTCGAACGAGCGACTCAAGATGGGCACGGCAAAGTTCGGGCACGGCGCGGCGGCGACGGTGCGGCAGCTGCTCGACGGCGGTGAATACGGCGCCACCCACGACGAGGTGGTCCGGGTGCTCGGCCGCAACACCGCACGCGAGCTCTCGGTGGGCGCGATGAACCTGAAGACCGTGCTGCACCGACTGCACGGCACCGAGGACGCCACCGGGTCGGCGACCAGCGTGCAGAAGGTCTTCCACGCGATCGCCCAGCGCGAAGGATCCCGTGCGCTGGTCGCCCTGCTCGGGCCGCTCGGTTGTGTGGGCAGCCCTGAGCAGCCGTATGTCCAGGACTACCTGGGCGTCCCGGCGGTGCTGATCGGCGGCGGCACCATCGAGATCCAGCTCAACGTCATCGCCCAGCGCGTGCTCGGCCTGCCTCGCTGACATGGACGTCACCCTGCTCGCGGACGGCCTCGGCTTCACCGAGGGGCCGATCGTCCTGCCCGACAACAGGGTCGCGATGGTGTCGATGAGCCGAGGATCGGTGCTCGTCCTCGACCGCGACGGAAGCGTCGCGGTCGAGCACCGGGTGGGCGGCGGCCCGAACGGTCTCGCGCTTGGTCCCGACGGCGCCTTCTACGTCGCACAGAACGGTGGTATCTGGGCGGCGCAGGGCACGGCCGAGCCGGGAATCCAGGTCGTCCGCGACGGGGAGGTGTCCTATCTCGCGACGGGGATGGACGCGCCCAACGACCTGGTCTTCGGGCCGGACGGGCGGCTGTGGGTCACCGACTCGCGGGAGGAGGTCGACTTTGCCCACCCGGAGAGCGCGCTGCCCGGTCGGGTCTGGGCCGTCGACATCGACAGCGGCGAAGCGGAACTGCAGCTCGAGGGCCCGGTCTTCGTCAACGGGATCGCCTTTGACGGCGACCAGCTCTACCTGACCGAGACCGTCAGCGGACAGATGGCGAAATATGATGTGACACAGGGTCGTCCCACCGGTCGGGCCCATTTGCACACGGTGTCCGACGGACATCCGGACGGGCTCGCCGTCGACGCCGCCGGTCGACTCTGGGTCGCGACCACCAGCGGCGACCGCATCGACGTCGTCGGCCCCGAGGGTGAACTCGAGGAAAGTTGCCGCCTGCCGGTGGGCAGCATGCCCACCAACATCTGTTGCGGCGCAGCGGGTTCGGGGGAGTTCTACGTCACCGCGGCCGGGACGGGCGCCGTCCTCCGACTAGGGGGCCGCGCCGATCACCAGTGATCGGGCGATGTGCCGGTAGCGGTCCGCGACCTCGTCGATCGACAGGCGCCCGGACGGGTCGAACCACTGGCACACCCMGTTGATCAGATCCATCAGTGCCAGGGTGGTGATCTCGACGTCGCCTCCGCCGGCCTTCGGCCCGCGGATGGCGGCGACGGTGTCGCGAACCGCCCGCTGGTAGGTGGCCTGCAGACCGACCACGGTTTCCAACTGGTCGGGGGAGAGTGCACCGCGGTTGCCCCGAATGGTGAGCAGTTCGGTGCGCCGCGCGCTGCTGATCTTCAGATGGAGCGTGATCGCCTCGTCGAGTCGATCACGTGGCGGACGCGTCGAGTCGCCGAGCACCGGGAGGAGTGCGTCGTTGAAGTCGATCATGAACTGCCGGGATATCGCGAACAGCACATCCTGCTTGTTCCGATAGTGGTGGTACATCGTCGACGACGAGATTCCCGCGGACTCGGCGATCTCACGGATCGTGGTTGTGCCGTACCCACGTTGGTGGAAGAGCCGAGCCGCCCCGACTCTGATCTGCTCGGCCACGTCGACACCGGCCTCGAGGCCAAGGTTTCTCGCCACTTTCACCTCCGACGTGAACCACCAACCGGTTCCGGGCGTCTTGCAGGAAAAAATCTAGCAGGACGGCCGACGCCTGGAACCGGTCGGCATTCGCCAGACTCAGCGGATGTCGGACAGATCGCTTCCGAGGTCGGACGGCACCACGATCTCCCGCTTGAGGATCTTTCCGGTCGCACCCTTCGGCAGTGCGTCGACGAGCACCACATGCCGCGGGTACTTGTAGGCGGCAACTCGACGCTTCGCGTACTCGACCAGGTCCTCGGCGGTCGCGGTGCCGCCGGGCCGCAGTGCCACCACGGCGCACACCTCCTCGCCGAGTCTCGCGTCGGGGACGCCGATGACGGCGACCTCCGCGACATCCTCGTGCTCGTAGAGCACCTCCTCGATCTCTCGGGGGTAGACGTTGTATCCGCCCCGGATGACGAGATCCTTCTTCCGGTCGACGATGAAGTAGTAGCCGTCGCCGTCGCGGCGGGCCAGATCGCCCGTGCGGAACCAGCCGTCGGGGATCGCCGCGGCGGTCGCGGACGGGTTGCCCCAGTACCCCTTCATCACGTTGTGGCCGCGGATGGCGATCTCGCCGACCTCATCGCCGCCAACCTCGTGTCCGGCGTCGTCGACCAGGCGCATCTCTACGCCGGGCACCGGAAGCCCGATCGAGCCGGCCTTGCGTTCGCGATCGGGGAGGTTGAACGAGACCACCGGGCTGGTCTCCGACAGGCCGTACCCTTCGAGCACGGTGCAGCCGAAGGCCTGCTCGAAACCACGCATCACCTCGACCGGCATCGCCGAACCGCCGGACACGCACAACCGCAGACCGGACAGGTCGAACGACTTGCCGTCGGGATGGTGCAGCAACGCGGTGTACATCGTCGGGACACCCTCGAACACCGTGACGCGGTCCCGTTCGAGCACCTCGAGAGCCGCCGTCGGGTCGAACCGGGGCAACATCGTGAGGAGGGCGCCGACCTTGACGACCGTGTTCAACGCAAAGGTCTGGCCGAAGACGTGGAACAGCGGGAGCGCGCCCAGGACCACGTCGCTCGGCGAGAGGTTGAGCAGGACCTCGGCCACGACGTCGCAGTTGGCCGAGAGGTTCGCGTGGGTCAGCTCGGCCCCCTTGGGCTTGCCCGTCGTGCCGGAGGTGTAGAGGATGACGGCGGTGTCGTCGTCGTCGCGTTCCTCGTACGCGGGCGCGGGCGCGGCCAGTGCCAGGAGCTCGTCGAACCCGTTGGCGGTCACGATGATCGGTTCTGTTCCGGTGGCGGCGGCACTGGCCTGGGCAGCTTCCGCGACGTCCTCCCACGCGAAGAGCACCTTGGCGCCCGAGTCGGCGAGGTGGTACGTCAGTTCACGCTCCTTCAGGAGCGGATTGAGCGGGACGACGACACCGCCGGCCCTGAGCACGCCGTAGTAGCAGATGGCGAAGGACGGCACGTTCGGCAGGCAGATCCCGACGACGTCGCCCGGCTGGATTCCCCGGTCCCGGAGCAGTCCGGCGACGCGTGCGGCGGCGGCATCGACGGCCGCGTAGTCCAGAGTGAGGTCGCCCAGTCGGAGGGCCGGCGCATGCGGGGTGTTCGCGGCGCTGGCCGCGAGGTTGAGTGCGAGGTTTCCCATGTTTGTCTCCTGTGGCCGCACGCGAGCGGGCATGGCTCGTGCGGCGGTGTCGAATGACCGGGACTGGCGGCAGGGTAGCAGCGCCGATTCGTGAGTTCAGAGCCTTCGTGCACAGCCAAGTTCGATGAAATTGACTGTGCACGAAGGATTCCGATGTTTCAGGTGCCCGGGATGATGCTGGTGCCGAGGCGCCAGATGGTGTCCAGCAGGTCCTGCCGTGAGGGGGTGACCTCGCGGCTCATGGCCTCGGCCATGAGTTCGCGGAAGGCGCCGAGGAACGCGGCCGCGGCCAGTCGTGCGTCGACCGCGGGATCGACCTCGCCGCTGCGTTGCGCGTGAGCGATGTTGCGCGCGGCCATGTCGATCTGGGTCGCGAGCCGCTCGGCGTCGGCCTGTGACGCCGACGGCTCGCGCAGTCGCCTGCCCACCACGATCGGGGCGAGCGGATCCTCGCGCAGGAAGTCGATCTCCCTGGACAGGCGCAGCCGCTCCCGCTCGATCCAGCCCAGGTCCGCGGACACCGTGACGGCGAAAACCGCGTCGTCATAAGCGTCGTAGAAGGCGTGGACGACGGCCGCGACCAGGCCGTCCTTTGCGCCGAAGTACCGGTAGAGCAGCCCCGGAGAGGCCTCGGCGCGAGCCGCGACCTTGGCCACTTCCAGGGTGCCGCCGGTCTCCAGCAGTTCCGCGCGGGCGGCCTCGATGAGGCGCAACCGAGTGGCGCCACCTCGGGCCGTCAGCGCGTGGGGGGATCTGTCAGGGGATGATGACATTGTTCGGGTCCGGCTGCTCTTCCTTGGGTGCGGTGCTGTAGTCCCCGAACGGCGTGTCCCGCAGGGTGGTGACAGCGCCGACGCCCTGGTTCTCGGCGAGCTCGATGAACTCCAGCGCCTCGGGGGTGTTGCGCATCAGGCCGTCGAGGATCGGTCCGAGCATCTGGGTGCTGGCCAGGCCCATGTTCTCGTACGCCTGGTTCACGATGAGCTTCATCGCGGAGAGTTGGGAGACGGGAATGCTGGCGAGCTGCGCGGCCTGCCGTGCAACCTCGGCTTCGAGTTCCGCAAACGGCACCGCCTTGTTGATGAGTCCGATCTCAGCTGCCTCCACGCCCGAGACCGGCTTGCCGGTCAGAGCGTACTCCTTGGCCTTCGCCAGCCCGAGTCGGTAGATCCACATACCGGAGAGGTGGCAGCCCCACATTCGCGCGTACGGGGTGCCGATCCGGGCGTCCTCGGAGGCGATGACGATGTCGGCGCCGAGGGCCATCTCGCTGCCGCCGCCGATGCACCAGCCGTGGATCTGGGCGATCACCGGCTTGGGGCTACGCCAGATGCTCATGAACTTCTGGGTTGGGGACTCCGACTGCGCGGTCGCCATCACGAAGTCCTTGCCGGCGTCCCACTTGCCGTCGGTCGTCAGCTGGTCGTCCCAGTGCTTGAATCCGCCGCTGAAATCGTAACCGGCACAGAATGATCGGCCGGCTCCGCGGACGACAACGACCTTGACCTCCGGGTCACGATTCGCCTTCGTCATCGCGTCCTGGAGCTCGTCGGGCATCGGCGGAACGATGGTGTTCAGGCGATCCGGGCGGTTGAACGTGATCGTGGCCACGGGGCCTGCGACGGAGTAGATCAAAGTCTCGTACATGTTCCACCTCTCGTTGGTAAACTGAATTCACTTTAGCTTTGGATCGGCGCGGTTGTCTACCCCCTCCGCACCCCATTGACGGAGTCGTAGTGACGTGGGTAACTTGATGCGCATTCGAGAGGTCGATCGTCTGATCGACCCAATGCCATTGGGCGCAAACATCATCCAGTAGGTCGATGTACACAGGAAGGCGGTTGTCCGCCATGGAGTTGTCATCAGTTGGTCCCGCAACGGGCCCGGGTCCCGGCATGAAGGTCATCGTCACGGGTGCAGCCGGCGGGATCGGTGCCGCGCTGATCGGGGCCCTCGCGGCACTCGGCTGCGAGGTCGCCGGAATCGACCGCCCGGGAACGGCCCTGCCGGGCGACCTCGCGTCGATCCCGCTCTTCGAGGCCGACCTCGCGGACGAGACGGCCGCGGCGGGCGCGGTGGAAGGGGCGGTGTCCCGCCTCGGGGGGCTGGACTGTCTGATCGGTGCCGCCGCCAGCGTCGCGACCGTCCACCGCGCCAAGTCGTTCTCCCCGAGCGTCTTCCGTCAGGACATCGAGTCGAATCTGATGTCCCAGTTCTGGACCGCGCAGGCCGCCTACGCCGCGCTGACCGAGAGCAGTCGCGCGAATCTGGTCCTGTTCTCCTCGACGGGGGCCCTGGACGGTCTGCCCGGTCAGGTGTCGTACGGAGCCGCCAAGGCGGGAGTGCTCGGGTTGGTCCGCACGCTGGCGGCCGAGTGGGCCGACGCAGGTATCCGGGTCAATGCGATCGTCCCCGGGCTGGTCGCGACCCCCAAGGTTCTCTCCATGCCGGAGGAGACCCGGGACCGGGTGCTGCGGAACGTCGCGATGAAGCGCCTGGTCGAGGTGGACGAGGTGGTGGCGTCGGTGTTGTTCCTGATGTCGTCCGGGGCCGGCGCCATCACCGGCCAGTCCTTGCGGGTCGACGGGGGCGCGGGGATCAACACCCAGGGCCTGTACCGCTGATCTTCCCTTCCTCGTCGCTCGTGAAAGGAGCTGTCGCAATGACGAATTGCGATCGGGCAGGAGCCGCGGCGCCGGTGAGTGGCGTGGTCGACCCGGCCTTCGCCGCGGTGGCGGAGGAGTTCGACCGGAATTTCACCGCGCGCGGCGAGGTGGGAGCGTCCCTGCACGTGCTGGTGGACGGCAGGCCGGTGGTGGACCTGTGGGGCGGTGTCGCCGACCCCGAGACGGGCCGGCCTTGGGAACGGGACACGGTCGGTGTCGTGTTCTCGTGCACCAAGGCCGCGGTCGCGCTCTGCGTCCACCTGCTCCTGGCGTCCGGCGAGATCAGCGAGGACATGCCGGTGACGCAGGTGTGGCCGCAGTTCGGCGCGAACGGCAAGGGCGACATCACGATAGGAATGCTGCTCAATCACTCGGCAGGGATCCCCGTGCTCGGAGAGCCGCTCGGATCCGGCATGCTCGAGGACTGGGAGTACATGGTCGGCCGGATCGCGGACCAGGCGCCGTTCTGGCGGCCGGGCGAGCGGCACGGCTACCACCCGGTGACCTTCGGGTTTGTGCTCGGTGAGGTGGTGCGCCGCGCCACCGGCTCGTCGATCGGCGAGTTCTTCGCGTCGGAGATCGCCGGTCCGCAGGGGCTCGACTTCTGGATCGGACTGCCGTCGGAGATCGAGCCGCGTATCGCTCCGATCGTCAAGGGGATCGCCGGCGAGGTCACCACCACGCCGTTCCTCGATGCCGCACTCCACCAGCGTGGTTCGATCCCGAATCTCTTCGTGTTCAACTCGGGGGACTGGTCCCGCGTGGGCGTGAACACCCGCGCCGGCCGGGCCGCGGAGATCCCCGCGGCGAACGGTGTCACCAACGGGCGAGGCCTCGCGCAGATGTACGCGAACGTCCTTCGCGGTCCCGTCGTGGGAAGTCTCGGAGGTCTCGAATCGGCTCCGGCGCATTCGATGCCGGTGTCCGACGGCTTGGACGCGACCCTGCTGATGCGGACCAGGTTCCGCGGCGGGTTCATGCTGTCGATGGACAACGGCGCGCACCTCGGCGACGGCCACAGCATGCGGATCGGAAGCCGTGCCTTCGGCCACTGCGGGTCGGGCGGCTCGATCGGGTTCGCGGACCCCGAGTTCGGCCTCAGCGTCGGCTACACCATGAACAAGCAGGGCCCGGGGACGCTGCTCAACGAGCGCGGACGGGCCCTCGTAGATGCCATCTACCGCTCACTCGGCCAGTCCGTCCCGCCGCCGCCGGCGCCACCGGAGCCGCAAATCGAACAGGATCAACGATGACTTCTCCCAACGCACAAGATGATTCGACACGGACAGACGTGCTCATCCTCGGCGCCGGCTTCTCCGGCCTCGCGGCGGCTGCGACGATCTCCCGCGCGGGCGGGCTCGACTACCTGCTCCTCGAGCAGGGCGACGACGTGGGCGGTGCGTGGCGCGAGAACACCTACCCCGGGTGTGCGTGCGACATCCCGTCGCCGCTCTACTCGTTCTCCTTCCGGCAGAACCCGGGCTGGCGACACCTCTTCGCGCCGCAGCAGGAGATCCTGGAGTACCTCCGCGACACCAGCGCGGAACTTCGGATCACCGAGCGTATTCGCTTCGGCACCAAGGTCACCGGTGCCGACTGGGACGAGCAGGACGGGTCCTGGAGGGTCGACACGGAGGACGGCGCGGTCTTTCGGGCACGATTCCTGGTGTCCGCGATGGGGGTCCTGCACCACGCCTCCTACCCGAAGCTGTCCGGCATCGAGAACTTCCAGGGCCCGGTGTTCCATTCCGCGCACTGGGATCACTCGTGCGACCTCGACGGCAAGCGAGTGGCCGTCGTGGGCACCGGTGCGAGCGCGATCCAGTTCGTTCCCGCCATCGTCGACCAGACCGCCAAGCTCGCGCTCTTCCAGCGGACCGCCCCGTGGATCGTTCCCAAGGTCAATCGCGCGTTCAGCGAGGACGAACGGGAAGAGATGCGCCGCAACCCGATCAAGCGATGGAACCGCCGCGCGCGCCTGTTCTGGATTCACGAGAAGCGGGCCAAGGGATTCGTCTCGGACACGTCCAAGATGGGTCCCACGAAGGCCCTCGCCTCGGGGCACCTCCAGCGGCAGATCCGCGATCCCGAGCTGAGGGCAAAGCTCACGCCGGACTACGAGATCGGCTGCAAGCGACTGCTCATCTCGAGTGACTACTACCCGGCCCTCGCCAAGCCGCACGTCGACGTCGTCACCGCCGGCGTCGAGGAGGTCCGTGCACAGTCCGTGGTCGCCACGGACGGAACCGAGTACGACGCCGACGTCATCATCTTCGGCACCGGCTTCGATGCGCAGAACAGCCTCAGCCGGGTGCCGATCCGCGGACGCGACGGCGTGGCCCTCGGTTCGCAGTGGGAGTCGGGTCCGGAGGCGTACCTGGGGACGACCGTGGCGGGGTTCCCGAACCTCTTTCTGCTGTGCGGCCCGAACACGGGCCTCGGGCACAACTCGCAGGTCTTCATGATCGAGGCCCAGGCCCGGTACATGGCCAAGTGCCTGCGGTACGCGGGCCGCGGCGGAGTGATCGAGGTTCGGCGGGACGCCCAGGATCGCTTCAACCAGTTCCTGCAGGGGAGGCTCTCCTCGACCGTCTGGCAGGCCGGTGGATGCAAGAGTTGGTACCAGGATCCCGTCACCGGGCGAAACACGCTGCTGTGGCCCAAGTCGACGCTGTCGTACTGGGTGCGCACCCGATTCCTTCGCCGCGCCGACTATCTCCGCCAGGCCAGCACCAGATCCACCCAGCCGTCCGTGACCGTCGGCTGACGCACCTTCTTGCGCACTTCGTTCGATCCGACCCGAGCGGGCTCCGGCCGCACTTCAGTGAAAGGCTCTGCAATGTCGACGATTCCCGAGTTACTCCACCGCAACGCCGAGCAGTACGGCGACATGCCCGCGTTGTCCCACGACGGTCAGCTCCTGACGTGGAACGAGACCCGGACGGGCATCGCCAGGATCGCGCTGGGGCTCTCCCGTCTGGGCGTGCACAAGGGTGATCGCGTCGCGATCATGATGTCCAGCCGTCCCGAACACTGGCTGACGGACCAGGCGGTCGTGCATCTCGGTGCGCTCCCGGCGACGGTCTACGGCACGATGCCGTCCTCCCAGATCGCGTACCTCGCCAAGCACAGCCGGGCCAGGGTGGCGGTGCTCGGAGGCGTCGCCGAGGTCGAACGCTGGCTGCCGGTGCTGGACCAGTTGCCCGAGCTCGAGCGCGTGGTCGTGCTGGATCCCGAGGCCTGCGTGGCCGACGACGAACGCTTCGTCAAGTGGTCGGACGTGGTGACGGAGGAAGTGGATCTCGAGGCGTTCGAGGCCGCCTGGCGCGAGATCGGCGAGGACGATCCCGTGACGCTGATCTACACCTCCGGCACCACCGGCGTCCCCAAGGGCGTGCTGCTCACGCACCGCAACGTGATCGCCAATGCCGAGGCCAGGGACGCGGCTGCGCCGACGCCCCAGCACTTCCGCAGCGTCTGCTACCTGCCGTTGGCGCACATCGCCGAACGCATGGTGTCGGTCTACATGGCCATCCACAAGGCCGGCCACGTGACGTTCTGCCCCGATCCGAGCCAGTTGGTCGGGGTGCTCCGCCAGACGCGCCCCACCAGTGTCTTCGGCGTCCCGCGGATCTGGGAGAAGCTTGCCGCGGCACTGCGGTCGCGACCGGGTTCGTCGCTCGCGGACGTCGGACTCGACCAGGTCACCTGGGCATGCAGCGCCGCCGCGCCGCTGCCGGTGGACGTGCAGGAGTACTTCCGGGAGCAGGGCATCGCGATCGTCGAGGCCTGGGGGATGACCGAGACCACCGGAGTGGCCACCTCGACGAGCGAGACGGACTTCCGGTTCGGTTCGGTCGGCACCCCGATCCCGGGCACCGAGATCAGGCTGCTCGAGGACGGCGAGATCCTGGTGCGCGGCCCGATCGTGTCGGCCGGGTACCTCCAGGAGGACGGATCCGTCGTCTCCGTGACCGACGACGAGGGCTGGATGCACTCGGGCGATGTCGGTCGGGTCGACGAGGACGGACACCTCTACATCATCGACCGCAAGAAGGACCTGATCATCACGTCGGGCGGGAAGAACATCGCCCCGGCCGCGGTGGAGGCGCTGCTGACCAAGCACCCCCTGGTCGGTCAGTCGCTGGCCTACGGCGACCGCCGGCCGTACTTGGTGGCACTGATCGTGCTCGACCAGGAGGCGGTGACGGCGTGGGCTGCCGCGCAGGGCATCGACGTCGCGTCGCCGTCGGACCTCGCGACGCATCCCGACGTGATCGCGGAGATCGACCGCGCGGTCGAGCTCGCCAACGAGGACCTCGCGCGGGTGGAACAGGTCAAGCGCTACCGGGTGCTGCCGACCGAGTGGACACCGGAAGGCGGGGAGCTCACCGCAAGCCTGAAGATCAAGAGGCGCGCCGTGCACGAGAAGTACGGCGACGTGTTCAACGCGCTGTACGCGTAGCGATCCGCCTCGCCCCGGATCAAACCGGGGCGAGGCGGCGAGGCGACATCGTCATCCGATCCGGGCGATGCGGCCGGCTTCGCGGCGGCCGGACAGCAGGGCGCCGTGGACGGTCGAGGCCTCGGTGGCGTGGGTGGCCTCGCCGGCGAAGAAGACTCGGTTGCCGATCGGTTCGGCGACGGTGGCCGCGTCGTCCGGCGTCGAGTCGATGCCGGGGTAGGAATAGGAGCCGCGGGCAAAGGGGTCGGACGCCCAGCGCGTCATCCGGTAGGCGCGGGGCTCGGGCACGCTCTCGCCGTACATGGCACGTAGGGCGAGCATCCCCTCGGCGACGGTGGTTGTGTCGTCGAGGCTTTCGATGCGGCGCGCGACCGACCCGCCGCGTAGCGCGACGATCACCGGCACACCGGTGACGCCGTGCAGCGGATACCACGCGGCCATCGGTTCGTTCGGCAGACCGAACTGGGCGATGACCTCGGCGTCGTCCCAGAACCGGGTGTCGAAGCGCAGGTACAGCTTGTTGTAGACGCCCATGCCGAGGCGCCCGATCGCCTCCAGTTTCGCCGCGGGCAACGGCGGCTCGAAGGCGACGGCACCGGCCTGCAACACGCCCAGCGGCAGGGTGACGATCACGTGATCGGCGCCGAAGACACCGCGGTCGGTGTGCACCCGGACGCCGGCGGCGTCGTGGACGATGCGGTCGACGACGTGGCCCACACGCACGTCCAGGCCGTCGGCGAGGCGGGTCGCGAGCTCGTCGTAGCCGCGGGGGAAGACCACCTCGTCGCCGCCGTGGCCTTCGTGGTGCCGCGTGATCCACAGCGGGACCCGGTCGGCGTCGGCGCCGAAGGCGTCCTGGACGAACTGGTGGACGGTGTCCCGGACGTGGTCGGCGCGGATCCCGGTCAGGCGCAACTGCGTCAGCACCTGGTCGACGGCGGCCGCGAAGGACCTGTTCGCGAACGCCGGCCGTGCGGACAGCTCGTCTATCGCGGCCATGGCCGCCTCGGCGTCGGCTTCGTACTCGGACCGTGCGGCCGGGCCCAGGCGGTGGCGGCCGCTGTAGGCGGTGACCTGGCTCGTGTTGAGCACCGCGGTGGGGAGGCCGAGTTCGTCGCGCAGCTCGGTGACGGGGTTGCCCTCGACCCCGTGGATCCAGGAGGCGCCCAGGTCCAGCGGCAGGTCCGGCCAGCTCCGATCGGTCCACAGGCGGCCGCCCACGCGGTCGCGCGCTTCGAGCACCGTCACCGGGCGGCCGTCTCGGGCCAGGTCGCGCGCCGCGGCGAGCCCCGCGATGCCCGCCCCGACAACCAAGACGGAACCCGATGGCGGCGGCGAGGCTTCGGCGCTGCGGCGCCCGAAGCCCGGCACCGACGTGGTCGTGTGGTTTGCGGCTCCGATCGACACGGACCGGCGGCTCGGGCTCATGGTGGTTCCCTTTCCTGGGCCTTCCGCTGGTTGTGTCAGCTTCGGGCAGAGCGTCCTTTGTGGATCCGCGATCATCGGAAGGAGCGTGCGTGGCTATCGCACGACCAGGTCGTGATCGGTGGCGCTGAGGGTGATGGGTGCCACGCGCTTGCCCCGCGACCAGTCCCGCACGAACGCATCGAGGGTGGGATCCGCGCCACGCGCGTCGTATGCGGCACGGGGTACCTCGATCGCACCGACCAGATGCCTCGGCTGGTCGTCGAGGCCGGTACCGCGCGGCCCCAGGCGCAGGCCGTCCGCGGTGTGCAGGAGTACCGGGATCGTCTTCCCGTCGGGTGCGGTGACCGTGGCGGGCCGGGTGGTCGCGGCCGGATCGAAATGCTCGACGGACAGCCGGTAGGGCGACGGTCCGGCGTGCAAGCCGGCTTCGTCCAGCAGGCGCGGATCGAGGATCGAGTACGGAACCTGTGCCTCGACGAGCAGTTCGGCGTCGATCAGGGTGTCGCGAGCGGGCAACTGCGCCGACAGATTCCACGGCGCGGGCGGCGCCAGGGTGTCCGACGACCGGTCTGACTGCGGATTCTTCAGCGGGGTGCCGGGCAGGGGCGCGCCGGTGGCAGTGAACGACCAGGCCGGGGCATTCAGGTCTTTGTGCCAGAAGCCGGACCTGCCGTCCCGGCGGCCCGCAACCCGCAGCTCGCGACGGTCCGGGCCCACGCCGGTGGAGTGCACGCTGATGGCCGAGGTGATCTCGCCGGGGACCTTGGGCTGGTGCACCCAGTCCTGGGCGGGCAGCTGGATCGCCGCGAAGTGGTGGAACCACGACTCGAACGCGGAGTTCGGCGCGGTGGGTTTGCCGCTCTGATCGTCCCAGCTGTAGCGGAAGAACACCGAGTCGCCGCCGGTACCGTCGATGTCGTAGTTGCGGGTGTACATGTCGCCGTACTTGTTCATCACGAAAGTGGTTGAGGCCGAGGAGGACAGCGCGATCGACTGGAAGCGTCCGCCCACCGGGCCACCGATCTCGTAGCTGTCGTCGTCGGGCAGCCACGGGTCGGCGTAGGTGATGCGGCTGCCGTCCCCGGTCAGTGCAGGCACCATCGTCATCTTCGCGAGCCCGAAGAAGTGAATCCGGCCCGCGACGTCCGCATAGGTCTGGTTGTCCCAAGGCGATCCGACACTCAGCGCCCAGGTGCCGGGATCGCCGCCGGGCAACTGCTTGCCCCGGCCGGTCCACAGCGGCGCCCCGAACGACGAGGTCCAGTTCCAGAAAACCGGGGCCTGCGAGGCGTTGTCCATGGTGTAGATCCACCCGTCCTCGTCGACCGCGACCAACTCGTCGTCGTCCACCGAGATCCCGACGAGGCGCTCGCGCAGACATGTCGGCAGCGGGGCGTATCGCCACGGCTCGGGGTTGGCGCCATTCCACACCCGGGGCCGGGTGAGCAGCGCGTTCCCGGCAAGTGCGTAGTCCCAGAACTTGTTGAACTGTGTGGTCTGGGTACGCAGTTCGACGCTCGCCGGGGCGTCCGACCCCACAAACTCCGGCAGGCCCGCCAACCCATCCCTGGCTCCGAACGACGGCAGACCGGGCGGCACCTGCGCGGTGCCGAAGGGGACGCAGTCGGCGGGTGCACTCGATACGGGTGCGGCCGTCGCGGCCGGTACCGACGCGGTAAGTCCCACGACCGCCATCGAGCAGACGAGGGTGGTGCGAACCCGAAACCGGGGGGAGTCGTCGAGATAGGTAGGAATGCTCACGATCTGACAATAGGGTGGCGTCGATGGTTTGTTACACATCGCAGGTTGGCATGTCTATCTCGTCGTTGCCACGTGATCATCGTAGGGCGCTGCCGTAGCCGCCCTCGGCATGCGTGACACGTGAAGGGCCCCTGGCGCCGGTGTGGGGTCTGTCGACCACACACCGACACCCGGGACCCCGTGCCCCTGGTGAGCTCCATCCAGTTCACCAGGGGGTGAACAACTTCTAGGCGTCGCCCAGGAGTTGTTCGAGTCGGGCCATGCAGAACCCGGTGATGCTGACGTTGTCACCGAGGTTCAGATGGGTGGACAGGCGCAGCAGCGGAACCGAGAGCAGCACCGCGCCGAGCACCTCGTTGAACAGCAGGTTCTGCACCTTCCAGCCGGTCAGCTCCTCGTAGCGGGCGACGGTCTCCTCCCGCGTCGGGGTGCCGGGCAGGGCCGGGTGTCCCTCGTACTCGCTGCACGCCCAGTCCAGGAACAGCACCCAGGCCAGGTCGGCCTCGTGGTCGCCCAGGTACGCCATCTCCCAGTCGAGTACGCCGGCGACCGAAAGGTCCGGCGTGTACAGGATGTTCGACATGCGGGCGTCGCCCCAGACCAACGTCACGTGCTCCGGGTCGTAGAGGTTGGCCWTGAGCCAGGTCAGGGCCTTCTCCATCACCGGGGGCAACTCCGGTGCCGCCCAGCGCACGGCCCAGTCGAGGTAGTTCACGATCTGCTCGACCGGCTTGTCCCCGAACTTGGGCATCGCCAGGAAACCGAGCCGCAGCTCGTCGGGGTCCAGGAGATGCACCTGCGCCATCGTCTCCACGCACTCCCACCACATCTTCGCCCGGCCCTGCTCGTCGGCCTCGAAGTAGTTGCCGGCGGTGTGGTACGACGGGAAGTCGCTGGGCGCCTCGGCATTACCGATGCGGTCCATCACGTAGTACGGAGTGCCGAGCGGGTTGTCGTCCGCGTCGATCCACCGGACGCTGGGGACCGGGAGATCGGTCGGCGCGAGCCGCTCCGAGACCAGGTACTGGCGCCGCAGGTCGTAGTCCGGGAACAGCGAGACCTCGGGCGGCCGTCGGAAGACGTACCCGGCCGACTCGTGCTCGGCCCCCTCGAGGTTGAACAGGTAGGTCTCGGTGGAGAACCCGCGTTCGGTGCGCTTCCAGTCGACGATCTTCGCGTTCTGTGCGCCCGGAATGCGCTGCTGGACAATGGGTTCGAGGGCGGCTGCCAGGTTCTCCGGCGCGACCCGCTCAGTCATTGCCCGCACCGGATCGGTTGGCGCTCCAGTCGGTGTAGCCGTAGCGCGGGTTCACGCCCATGAACACCATCTCCACCAGTCCGTGTCCGACCTTGTCGCCCATCCGGACCTCGACGAGCGTCTCGCTGAGCATGCTCACCTTGCGGATCTCGTCGACGTCGGTGATGTCGACGTCGAAGCTGTCGCTGAAGTCCTTGCCGCGGTACATGCCCGACGCGTAGCCGTTGTACTCGTCGTACCCGGCGAGGCCCGGCCAGAAGTCGCACACGGGCTTGACCTCGATGACGTCGGTCGTGCGGTCCGCGCGGTGCACGGTGAACGTGCCGGACTTGACGACGCGGAGGTCGTCACGGAAGTCCAGGTCGTGCTCGACGTCGATGATCGGCAGCGGCTCCTTGCCGGAGTCGATCGGGAAGAGCACCTCGCCCTCGAACTGCCAACGCTCCCCGGTGTGGGTCTCGCGCTGTGCGAAGTGCACCACCTCGTCGTCGAACTGGAAGATGCCCATGTAGTAGAGGACGCCGGCCGGCACCTCGGAGGGCTGCATGTTCCCGCCCTCGGGCAGGCTGCCGCCGCCGCCGCCGTGGCGCACACCCCACGAGTGGTCGCGGCCGAACCACCAGTTTTCGGGGTCGATCTCGATGCGCTCGCCGTCGATCTCGATCCAGCCGGTGATGGTGCCGTTCTGGTAGAACCGGCGCGCATCCTCGCGGACCCGGCCGCGGCTGCGGTGGAAGGCGGCGGTCTGCTCGTAGACCGGGAAGTCGCCGGAGAAGTCGAGCTGCAGGCTCAGGCCGTGCTCGTTGGACTCGACGGTGGAGCGCACCTTGCGCAGCGGCTCGACGATCTCGTACGTGTACGGGCCGACGCTGAACGCGTTCAGGGCCCCGGTCTGGGGGTTCAGCTCGGTGGACAGGCGGACGACGCGGGCCTGCTCGCCCTTGCGGGTGACCATGGCGTAGGCGTCGAGAACGTTGCGGTTCGGGTACTTCGCCATGCCGGTCATGATGCTGATCTCGCCGGACTTGTCGAAGCCGTACATCACGATGCGCTCGGTCCAGCGCAGGTCGCTCTGCGAGACGTGATCGAGGGTCGTGGGGAGCTGGTGGATGAGCAATTCGTCGTGCGGGGTGATCATGGCCTGCCCTTTCGTCGATGGATGCCTGACCGCAATCTATTACGGAGCGCTCCGCAACGTATTGGTTTCGCCGAAAGACGTCCGGTACTGTCCGCGGTTGTGGATGAACGCAGAGATCGCCGAACCGGCACCGCCGGGGTGGGACGACCTCGCGATCCGCAGGTCGACGAGGCCATCCTCGCCGCCACCAGGGAATTGCTGGTGGAAAGCGGCTATCAGAAGACCACCATCACCGCGATCGCCCGCCGGGCGAAGCTGGGCACCGCCGCGATCTATCGGCGCTGGGCGACCCGGGAGTCGCTCATCGAGGACGCGATCTTCGGGATGCAGGACGTTGCCCTGCCCGAGGCCACCGACGACCTGCACGCGGACCTGCTCACCTGGACCCGGATGTTCCTCGTGCGGATCGCGGAACCCGCGACCCGGGCGGCGATCCCGGGGCTGCTGTCCGCCTACCATTCCGACGATGGCGTCTACGAGCGTCTGGTCACACGATCCGAGGACCCCGCCCGCGCCGCGCTGACCGCGCGGGTGGCCGCGGCCTTCCCGGAACGTTCCGACGACGCCAACGCCGCGGTCGCCGAGGCCGCCTTCGACCTGCTGATGGCCGCCACCACCATGCGAGGCCTCACCAGCGGTCTCGCCGACGTCGACGCCTTCTGCGCCCGCACCGCCGACTCGTTGGCGCTGCTGGTCACGGTGGACCGCGCCGAGTTGGGTGCCGGGCCGGCGCCGGATTCGGCGAACTGAGGCTGTTCCGGTTCTAGCGTGCGGCCCGCCATGCCGTGGGACTGGATCCGAACTCGGTTCGAAACCATCGCGAGAAGGCGGAGAGTTCGGAGAACCCGAGCAGTCCGGCGATGTCCGTCAGGGAGCGCGTCTGTTGAGTGACGTACCGCTGGGCCAGCTCCGCCCGGGTGGCGTTCACGATCTCCGAGAATGACGTGTCCGCCCGGGCCAGCTGTCGATGGACCGTGATCCGGTTGACTCCGAGCGTCTTCGCGACATGCTGCAGTGAGCACCGGCCGGTGGGGAGCGTCGTCTCGATCAATTCACGGACGCGATCGAGGTCATCGACAGGCCGTGGTCTGGCGATCGTGTCGATGTACTCCTTCGCGAAGGACTGGAACAGCGGGTCGAACAGGACGTTCGGGAGGTCGAGGTCGCGGGCATGGAATCCGAAGCCGTTGAAGTTCTCGCCGAAGTGGACCGCGCTTCCGAAGGTCTGGAGGTGAAGTGCCCGGTTGGCTGGACTGGCGTGGGTGAAGTAGATGCTGAGCGGATTCCAGTTGTTGCCGACGATGATCTTGACCATCCGTGCAAGTGCCCAGACGGTCATCTCGGAAAAGTGMCTCGAGGCGCCGTCGGTGGTGTTGAAGTCGACCCGGACCTTCGCGACGTCGTCCGCCTCGGCGATCCGGATACGGATGGCCTCGCTGCGAATGTGCTGATACCGGCCGAGCAGTGTCAGCACGCCGCGCAGGTCAGGTTCGCCCTGCGCGGCGACGCTGATGGGACCCAAGTTGGTCATCTTGCGGCCTTCGGCCAGGCGAATTCCGAGATCCTCGAGCCCCGTCGCCACCGCCGACCGCTCGAGGAGCTGAACCGCGGCATCAATGGCGATCCACTGGTTTGGCATGGCCAGGTCAGCCGTCTGGAGTCCCACTGACCTGAGGAGGGGCAGCGGGTCAACCTTCCGTGACCGCATGAGATCCAGATAGCCGGTCAGGGCGGCGTTGCGGACAAGCAGGGTCATCGCGGCGTCTTTCCGATTCTTGTGGAACGGCGGAGTGGCCTTCCGTCAGTCGTGATCGACGGGACAGGTTATCCCCGGCGTGCGCAACGAGGTCAGGTTTCTCCTGCGGACGAGGCCGAGTGCCTCCTGCGCTGGGATCATGCGACTGCGCACGGTTCGCGTGGTGGTGATCGAGGGTACCTCGCAGATCCGGGCGTGGACAGCCTCCGGAGCTGCTCCGGGCCGTTCCCGCCAGACGCCGGCCCCGCCGTTCGTCGTGGCCACGTGCTCTGTGCGGAGTAATAGCGCGTCAACCGAGATGTAACTCGAGGTCAAATTATCCCATCGAGTGACCGCTACAGTTTCGGCATCCGGTACTGCGAATCCACTCATTTGGTCCGCAATTGACGAACGCCGGCAGTTGATCTTGGCCTCGCCGGCCAATTCGAAAATCTTCCATCCGCCCGAAGGTAAAGGACTGGCCTCCATGCAAAATTCCGCCGAAGTCAAGGGATCCGTGAAAGCTGAGAATTCCTTGATCAAATCAAAGCAGCTCACCCGACACATCGGCGCCGAACTGTTCGACGTGCAACTCCCTGACATCACGCGGGACGAGACGCTCTTCGCCGAAATGAAGTCGCTTCTGTTGAAGCACAAGGTGCTTTTCCTTCGGGATCAGAACATCACACGTGCTCAGCACGTCGAGTTCGCGAAGAAGTTCGGTGCGCTCGAAGACGGCCACCCGAACACGGATGCCGACTCGGGCGTGGTCCTGCTGTACAAGGACAACTCGAGTGAGGGGCATTACGAGAACGCCTACCACAGCGACACCAGCTGGCGCGAGTGTCCGTCCATGGGCTCGGTTCTGCGCTGCGTGGAGAAGCCGGAGATCGGTGGCGACACCGTCTGGGTCAACATGGTCGAGGCGTATCGGGAGCTCCCGGACCGGGTCAAGGAGGACGTGAGGTCCTTGCGTGCCCGACACAGCTTCGAGGCGGTATTCGGCGCCGCCAAGCCGCTGGAAGAACGGTACGAACTTCGAGAACGATTCCCCGATGCCGAGCATCCTGTGGTGCGCACGCATCCCGAGACGGGGGAGGAGATCCTCTATGTGAATGTCTTCGCCACGCACTTCACCAATTTTCACACCCCGGATCGCGTCCGTTACGGCGCCGATTACTCACCGGGTGGAAGCGATTTGCTCAACTACCTGAAGAGTCGGGCAGCGATCCCCGAGTACCAGGTTCGCTGGACCTGGACGACGGACAGCATCGCTATCTGGGACAACCGATCAACACAGCATTACGCGGTGCAGGATTACTGGCCCGCCGTCCGAAAAATGGAGCGCGCGACGATTGCGGGCGACAAGCCGTTCTGAGATTCGCCATTCTGACGTATTTGCTGCGGGCCGGACACGCCCGGCATGTACACCCCATTTTCAGCCTTTGAAAGGAATCGCAATGAGCAAGTTCGACGTCACCAAGACGAATATCGCGGTCGCGCAGCTGATCGAGCGGACCGACAACCCGCGGCACAAGTACTTGCTGCATGCCTACAACCGGCACCGCAACCTCGAGGTCGCCGGCCGGTGGGAGGAGATCTTCGCGCCGGACATGATGGTCGAGAACCCTGTCTACAACTTCAGCACCTTCGGCCGCACGGTTCGGCTCGAGGGAGCCGACGCGATCAAGAGCATCTACAGCGAATGGGCCGGCACCGGGGAGTGCATCTTCTACGTCGAGGACGAGAAGATCGCTGTCGGCGACAACCTGATCAGCACCGACTTCGTGCTCTACCAGCAGACTCCGGGAGCCTCGCTGGTGGCTGAGGGTGTCGACGTCGACCCGCAGGCGACCTACCTGATGAAGAACCGGCAGTACATGAACTGGCCCTACGACGACGAGGGCCGCCTCATCGGTGAGGACGTGTGGGAGGTCGACGCATCGACCCGCGAGTACATCCGACTCGCCCCTTCCGAGGTACTCACCTGTGCACAGTCGGCGCCGCTGCTCGAGCACCTGATCACGCCGTTGCCGGAGCGCCCCTTCTAGGGATTCCTCGCCTCTGCCCCGCCGAAGCTGTTGGCGGGAAGCGAGATACCGCTCCGTCAATGCCCCGGGACAGCCCGTCGCACACTTGGCGGCCCGGCGTGGACGCACCTGCGCCGGGCCGCGCGAGCTCCCAGTAGGGCTGTCCGCGACCGACCAGATTCCCCGCCGGCCACTTCGCCGGCGGGCGCCGGCGCCACCAGACCGATATCCGCCGGCGAAATCGCAGATCCAGCGTCGGCCGTGCCAAACCGAGAGAGATGCCACATGCTCAATCTGTCCATGTTCCTCGAGGATTCCGCTCGTCGGTT
The DNA here is from genome assembly GCF_056401315.1 of Rhodococcus sp. P4_F5. NCBI lineage: Bacteria > Bacillati > Actinomycetota > Actinomycetes > Mycobacteriales > Nocardiaceae > Rhodococcus > Rhodococcus sp. P4_F5. The sequence goes on from NZ_JBFUJP010000002.1 coordinate 109,903, forward strand.
TCCGGACCGTGACGCGCTCGTCCACGGCGAACAACGGTTCACCTACGCCCGGGTCGACTCCGCCTCGAACCAGGTAGCCAACCTGCTCGTGTCGAGCGGGATTCAGCCCGGCGACAAGGTGGCGCTTTCCCTCCCGAACGTGCCGTGGTTTCCGATTCTCTACTACGGGATCCTCAAGGCCGGCGCGGTTGTGGTGCCGCTGAATGTCTTGCTCAAAGGCCGTGAGATCGCCTATCACCTGGCCGATTCGGATTCCAAGGCGTATTTCTGCTTCGAGGGGACGTCGGACCTGCCGATTGCCGAGTTCGCCCGCGAGGGCTTTGACGACACGCCGAACTGTGAACGTCTGTTCGTCGTCGGCGCGGACCAGGTGCCTGGAGGTGCGGACAGCGCCACTCTGGCGCTGGCGGACCAGTCCAACGAGTTCGAGAGCGTGATTCGCGAGGCCACCGACACCGCGGTGATCCTGTACACCAGTGGCACCACCGGCCGGGCCAAGGGTGCCGAGCTCACGCACTCGAACATGGTGCTCAATGCGCTGGCGTCAAACCGCCTCTTCGACTCTCAGCCACACCACCACGACACGCATTTGACCGCGCTACCTCTATTCCACACTTTCGGTCAGACCGTGAACATGAATGCCGCGATCTCGGTGGCTGCGACATTGATCCTGTTGCCGCGGTTCGATGCCAAGTCGGCATTGCAGATCATGAACGAACAGAACGTGACTGTCTTCGCCGGCGTGCCGACCATGTACTGGGGTCTGCTCGAGACGCTCGGCACGGTCGACGACGGAATCGACGTGGAACGAATCGCGACGAATCTGCGCAAGGCGATCTCCGGCGGCGCATCGATGCCGGTAGAGATTCTCAAGCAGTTCAGGCAGCGATTCGGCGTCCAGATCCTCGAGGGTTACGGACTCTCGGAAACATCACCGCTCGCGGTGTTCAGCGATTCCGAGAGCGACGCGCGAGCGGGGTCGATCGGCACGCCGATCTGGGGCGTGCAGGTCCGGCTGGTCGATGCGGAGTGGAATATTGTCACCGGGCCGGACGTGGTGGGAGAGATAGCAATTCGAGGCCACAACGTGATGAAGGGTTACTACAGCCGGCCCGAGGCCACCGAGGAAGTGCTGCGTGACGGTTGGTTCCGAAGTGGGGACCTCGCCCGCCGCGACGAGGACGGCTACTACTACATCGTCGACCGGGCCAAGGACATGATCGTGCGGGGTGGTTTCAACGTCTACCCCCGGGAGATCGAGGAGGTACTCATGACGCACGAGGCGGTCTCGTTGGCTGCGGTGGTCGGAGTGCCGCATGAAAGTCATGGCGAGGAGGTCAAGGCCTTCATCATCCTCGACAAGGATGCGGAAATCTCCGAAAGTCAGCTGATCGACTGGACCAAGACGCAGATGGCCGCCTACAAGTACCCACGGCAGATCCAGTTCGTGGCCACGTTACCGATGACCGCCACGGGAAAGATTCTCAAACGCAGCCTCGTCTAGGCGCGTAGACATCCGACAGCGCCGGCAGCCGTGGTCCTTCGTAATGCGACCCGGACGGCAGTCAATTACCTGATGATCACTGGCCCGATGGGGCAATGCTACCTGGAGAAGGCGATGCTTGAAGAGATGCAAATTGTGGTTGGAGACGTCCGGTCGCCGGTAAAGACCAACTGCCCCTTGGGTTCCGATGAGGTCGTGCTCTTCGTACACGGAAATCCCGGTTCGGCCGGCGATTGGGATCCAATCCTGACGAAAGTCGCAACCTTCGCTCGGGTGATCGCCCCCGACATGCCAGGCTTCGGCGACGCCGAGCGTCGAGTGGATCAAGGCTACGACGTGCAGTCGCAGGCGGAACACCTCGACGGCATCGTCAAGCAGTTCGGGGTCAAGCGTGCGCACCTGGTCCTCCACGATTTCGGGGGTCCGTGGGGTCTCGCCTGGGCCGCCGCTCATCCGCAGCAGGTTGCGAGCGTCACGCTCATCGACACCGGCGTCAACAGAGACTCGCATTGGCACGGGTTCGCTCGGCTGTGGCGAACTCCGTTCGTCGGGGAACTGGTACAACTGCTGATGACCCGCCGGGTCAACCGGGAGATAATCGGGCGAAAGAACCCCGCCTTGCCCGAGAATTGGCTGAACCAGATTGTGGACCACGCCGCCCCTGTTGGCACCAAACAGGCAGTGCTCCAGATGTATCGGTCAATGGATCTTGTCGTCCTCGAGAGCAGCTTGACGGACCCGCTACGGGATCTGGACGTTCCGGCGCTCGTCGTGTGGGGCGCGGACGATCCCTTCTTCCCCGTCGACTTTGCCCGGCGTCAGTTGGAGAGCTTCCCGGGCGCGCAGGTCGCAATTGTGCCGGGAGCGGGGCATTGGCCCTGGCTGGATGCGCCCGACAAGGTCAACGAAATTGTGTTGCCGTTCCTTCATGCGCAGCTCGACGACGCGTCATCCGATGCGGCCGGTGTCACGGGCCGCGACCTGCCCGAGGCCACGGTCGGCCATTAGTCTAGGAGCACCAATGGGACTGCGTGCCCACTCCCTCGAACACTCGGCCGACGTAGCCGTCGTCGGTCCGGGTGCCCGGTCGACGAAGTATCCGTGGATCGTCTTCGCCCTCACCTTCGGTCTGCTGCTCGCGGACTACATGTCCCGGCAGGTTCTCAGCGCGGTTTTCCCGTTCTTGAAAACCGAATGGGCTCTGTCTGATTCCGAGCTCGCTTCGCTCTCGAGCATCGTTGCGCTGATGGTCGGCCTCCTCACCCTGCCGCTGTCGTTGTTGGCGGACCGGTGGGGCCGGGTCAAGAGTCTGATTCTCATGGCGCTTCTCTGGAGCATGGCCACCTTGTTGTGTGCGGTGGCCGGCAGCTACGAACAGATGCTCGGAGCCCGGTTCCTCGTCGGAGTGGGCGAGGCCGCGTACACCAGCGTCGGGATCGCGGTCGTGCTCAGCGTCTTCGCGCCCCGCTTGCACGCCACCCTCAGCGGAGCATTCATGGCCGGAGGATCATTCGGATCGGTCATCGGTGTCGCGCTCGGCGGTGTCATCGCCGTCCACCTGAGCTGGCGTTGGTCGTTCGCGGCCATGGCGATCTTCGGTTTGATCCTGGTGGCTCTGTACCGCGCACTGATCACCGAGCACAAGCTCGCCCAGCACGCGGTTGACGACGTGCCCGCAGTCGTTGCTGCGACACCGACGAGGTGCCGGGTGCCGGTCTCGAGCCTGTTCACCAATCCGGCGGTTGTGTGTGCCTATGTCGGCGGCGGACTGCATCTGTTCACTGCCGGGGTGTTGCTGTCTTGGCTGCCAAGCTTTTTCAACCGCTACTACGGCTTGGCCCCTGCCAAGGCAGGGGTGGTGGCGGCAGTCTTCGTTCTGCTCGTCGGCAGCGGGATGGTGATCTGCGGCATCATCACCGACCGAGTCGGTCGTGTGGACACCAGCCGCAAATGGACTGCCGCGATTGTCTTCTGCATGATCTCGCTCGTGTTCCTGACACTGGGATTTCGGGTCGGTACCGGGCCCGTGCAGCTGGTCCTGATCGGAATCGGAGCTTTCTTCTCCGGTGGCGCGTCGGGTCCGTCGGCGGCGATGGTAGCGAACCTCACGCACTCCTCTGTGCGGGCCTCTGCAATGGGTACGCTCGCAGTTGCCTACAACCTGCTGGGGATGGCGCTGGGCCCCTTCGTCGTTGGTGTTCTCGCCGACCGTTACGGGCTCCTCGCTGCGCTGCAAATCTGCCCATTGGTGTACCTCGGCGCGATCGCCGCGCTTGTCGCCGGCAAGCGTCTCTATCCGGCCGGGGTTCGAAAGTTCGCTGCCCTAGGCGCGGGCACACCGTCTCCGTGAACGGCCCGACCCATGCGGCTTCACCCACGCAGATTGGGGAACGCGTGGGCGTTCAGGAGTAAGCGTGGGTCACGGGTGTCGGTGTGGTCCTTCCGGTCAGGAACCGTCGGCGTGCAACTCGTAATCCCCGGTGGCGCAACCGGTGAGCAGCATTCCGTCGCCGGCCGGGGTGGTCTCGACGCCCTCGATCCCGATCGTGTCGACGGCCGAGGCGCCGCCGCCCGGCTCGCCGGGGATCCAGACCTCGAGTCGGCAGCTGCCGTCGCCGGCACGGCCGGTCAGCTCCAGTCGGTCGCCCTCGGCCGCGAGGTGGGTGATCCGCCCGGGGGCGAATCGCGGGTAGGCGCGGGTGAGCTGGTCGAGCAGTGCGGTGTTCCGCGGGGCGTCCTCCCCGGTGCTGCACAGCACCGGCATCAGTCCGTCGCCCAGTTCCTGGATGCCGTTCTGCGGGTCCCCGCAGGCCTGCTTCCACACCCAGTAGGCGCCGCCCTGGGCGTGCGCGTCCTGCTCCTTCGCGAAGCGGGCGGCCTTGTCGACGAGCCCGTCGCCCCAGTAGCCGTACTCGCCGGTCCAGACCGGGACGCCGCCGTACTTGTGTGCCACCCGGTCGGCGAGGGTGAAGCCCCGTTCGACGCTGACGATCGTCGGCAGGCCCAGCGAGGCGTCCATCGTGATGGACTCGGCGTACAGGTGCGGGGAGAAGACGATGTTGGTGTCGTCGGTGAAGCCCGCCGGGGGGCCGCTGTCGAACCCGAGGCCGGACCACAGGATGCTCGGCTCGAAATAGACGATCTGCTCGGCGCCGGCCTCCCGGATGGCGTCGATGGTCCGGTCGTAGAAGCGGCCGAGCAGCACCGAGGAGGTGAGCGGCGCGGTCTCGCCGAAGTTCGGCTCGTTCAGCAGGTCGAATCCGGCGACGGCCGGCTCGTCCTTGAACTCGCCCGCGAGCATCGCCCAGGCCTGGACCAGCCGGTCCTGCACGCCGTCGGTGTCGTAGTAGAAGTTGTTGAACGCGCGCCCGCCCGCCGGGGAGATGTCGCGGCCGGTGAACTGGCAGCGCGGTGCGCCGTCGGTGATCGTGGCCCACTCGGGCGCGCCGTCGTAGCCCCACATGGGCGAGGTGCCCGGCCGGCAGCTCACGTCGTCGGGCGACGGGGCGTTCGACCAGCCGTCCTGGTGCATGTCGAGCACGGTGTAGAGGCCGTGCGCCTTGGCCTGCGCGACGGCGACCCGGATCCGGTCGACGTAGGCCTCGTCGTAGCGGCCGCGTTCGGGCTCGAGGGCCGACCAGGACAAGCCGAGCCGGACCACGTTGAACCCGTGATCGGCGATGCCGGCGAAGTCCGCGTCGGTCAGCGGCAGGGTCGACGGGACCTCCGGGCGGGGCGCGTAGAAGTCGACGAGCTGGTTGACGTTGACGCCGCGCAGCAGCACCTCACGGTCCGCGGTGTCGGTGATCGTGTCACCCGAGACGCGCAGGGGGAGAAGGGTGCCGGTCTCGGCGGCGGCGATCGCGTCGGCCGTGGYGGGCGGCGCGGGCTCGGCGTCCGCAGTGGCCAGGAACGGCACCGCGACCACGAGCGCGGCGAGCGCGACCGCGCCGACGGGCACCAGTGGGCGGCGGGCCGAATCGGGCGCCGACTGCTCGGCGTCGTGCTGCGTCGAACGACGCCGGGCCCACACGGCCGCGAGCCCGACGATCCAGCCGGTGCAGGCGCCGTAGGAGACGCCGTCCGCGAGCCGGATGTAGGTGGCCATCAGCGGCCAGAGGTCACCGGCGAAGCTGTCGTCGGAGAGCAGTCCGACGAGCGTCGCGGCCAGGGCGAGCAGTGCGCCGGCCCCCATCGCCGCGAACCACCCGGCGAGGAAGGTCGCGGCAGGCCCGCCCGTCACCCGGCGACTGAGCGCCCACTGGCAGCCGATCGCCCCGAGGGCGAGCACGACGACGCCGCCGATCGTGGCGAACGCCCCGTTGAGGGTGTTGGGCGCGGGCATCCACCGGTCGTACGGGGCGCCGGCCCACCACTGTCCCGCCAGGACGGGGGCGAGGGCACCGAAGGCCAAGGCCCCGCCCCAGACCGACGGCGCCTGCGGGAGCGGGTCGGGGGCCTGGCGCCGTCGGCCGGCCACCGCGACGACGCCCGCGACGATCAACGCGGCCGGAATCGCCTTGGCGAGGGCGAAACCGCTGCCCCACGCCGCGGCCGCGAGGTCTCCCGCCGCGACCAGTGACATCGCGAACTTGGCCAGCAGCACGGCGAGCACGACACCCGAGGCGGTGGCCGCGAACAGCCAGCGGGAGCCGGCGATCGTCCGCACCGTCCACCACGTGAGTCCGAGCAGCACCGGCAGGTAGACGACGAAGGGCGCGATCTGCCAGGGCGCCCGGATCGGCCAGAGGTGAGCCCCCGTCCAGCCGAGCAGACTCAGCAGGCCGCTCGGATCCGCGGCGGCCTGCGCGATCACCAGCACGCTCATTGCGAGTGTTGCGAGCCAGGCGAGGCGATTTGCGGGCACCGGTACTTCCCTTCGGTTGGGGACGATGCGCCAGCCTAGGTGTTGCCGGGCCCGCCGACCGGCCGGAGCTGGACGGTGGTCCAAGTTGTGGGATGGTCCGCGATCGGGTCCGGTCGTGATCAGTCGGCCGGGAGCAGGCGTCGGAGTGTGCGGACGGTCCGGGTCGGCCGCACCGGCTCCCACACGTCCCGGTCCTCGAAAGGCCAGGCGTAGACAGGACTTCCATCACGCACCAGCCCGAGTACCCCGGGTTCGCGCAATTCTTCCGCAGACCACTCGTACAGACGCTGCAATCGGGGTTGGATGATCCCGTAGTCCAGCATCCGGCCCAGGGGGTTCTCGTCGGCGATGTACTCGTGAACGTCGCGCTCCAGCGGATACCTGTCCGGCACGATGCGGGCGAGGGAGAGGAAGACTCCGGTCACGGCGACGGTGGGATCGCCCAGTGCCGGACCGATTCCGCTCAATCGCCGCAGGGCCAGCCGGGGCGCGGACACCAGTGCATGCGCATAGAGCATCCGCAGCAACATCACATTGAGGAAGAAGCGCTCGGCCGCGTTCTCCTGCTCGGCGAGGCCACGGTTTTCCAGGTAGGCGGCGACGATGCTCGCGTTGTGGGCCCGGTACCAGGTCCGGCCACGAGGATCCGCGACAAAGGACATCCACAGGCGTATCACCGGGGACGACGGCGCGCCCCCAAGTCCGGCGCTCCGGGCAACCGCCTCGCAGCCGTCCCGCAGCAAGCGCTCGTTGACGGCTCGCCACCACGGGCTGCCCGCCGGAGTGGTGTGCAGTGACGCGAGCACACCCCGCGCCAGTTCCCAGCGCATGAACGCGAGAGCAGCACGGCGGAAGGGCAAGTGGTCGGGCGCCCGCCCGTGCGGGCCGTGATAGGTCCGTGCGAGCAGTTCGAGACGCTTCGCGGGTCGTTCTCGTACGGCATCCACCTGCTCGAGAGCCAGATCGGCAGCCGAGAGTTCCGTCATCTTTGAATGATGGGCGCACTTCCGGTGACTGTGCAAGCAGCATGAGCGGGGGACCTTCCCTCTCCGTCGCCGATCCATGCATTGCCGAATCCGGTAACTTCTCGGCCGGGGAGCACCGGTGGTAGCGCTCACGCGGCTGCGCCCATGGCGTCATACCTGGAACGACGACGAACGGGGCAGGGAATTGGGATCACGCAGACCGTCCGTGACGATCATCGGCAGTGGATTCGGCGGCCTGGGCATGGCGATCGCCCTGCGGAAGGCCGGCATCGAGGACATCACCGTCTTCGAGAAGGCCGACGACCTCGGCGGCTGCTGGCGGGAGAACACCTATCCGGGTGCGGCCTGCGATGTCCCGTCGCACCTGTACTCGTACTCCTTCGAGCCCAAGACGGACTGGTCCCGCCGGTTTGCCCCGCAACGCGAGATCCTGGACTACCTGCGGCACTGCGCGACCAAGTATGACGTGTTGCGGCACATCCGGTTTCGCTCCGAGGTTGCCGGCGCGCGCTTCGACGCCGAGGACAACCGTTGGGACGTGAGACTGGCCGACGGCACCGTCCATCGCACCGACGTCCTGGTGTCGGCCTGTGGGCAGCTCAGCCGCCCGGCGTGGCCGCGGATTCCCGGCATCGAGTCATTCGAGGGCGAGATCTTCCACTCGGCCAACTGGAATCACGAGTACGACCTCGACGGCAAGGACGTGGCGGTGATCGGCACCGGCGCCTCGGCGATCCAGTTCGTGCCGCAGATCGCGCCGCGGGTGCACCAACTCCGGCTCTTCCAGCGTGGGGCGGCGCACGTGCTGCCCAAGGCGGACTACCCCTATCCCGCGGCCGTGCTGGCGGCATTCGCGAGGGTTCCTGCCCTGCAACGTCTCTCGCGCTGGTTCACCTACTGGACGTTCGAGGCGCGGGCCATCGCGTTCACCCGCGTCCCGCGGCTGATGGCCGCGGTCGATCTTCGGTTCCGGCGTCACCTGCGCCGCGGAGTCGGGGATGCCGACGTGCGCGCCCGGCTCACACCGACCGACCCGATCGGTTGCAAACGGATCCTGCTGTCCAGCGACTTCTACGACGCGGTGACCCGACCGAACGTCGAGGTCGTCACCGACGCCATCGCGACCGTCACGCCCGACGGCCTGGTCACCGGGGACGGTACGCGGCACCGGGTGGACGCGATCATCCTCGGGACCGGTTTCGCCGCAACGGACTTCCTGGCCCCGATGCACATCACCGGACTCGACGGTCGCGGACTGCGCGAGCAGTGGGCCGAGGGAGCCGAGGCGCATCTGGGCATCACGGTGTCCGGCTTCCCGAACCTCTTCCTGCTCTACGGACCGAACACGAACCTCGGGCACAGTTCCATCGTGTTCATGCTCGAGTCGCAGATCCGCTACGTGATGCAGGCAGTCGGCCGACTGTCGGGCGGTGAGGTGCGGCGGCTCGACGTCCGCGCCGAGGCCCAGCGCGAGTCGAATGCGGTGGTGCAGCGGCGCATCAGTGCCACCGTGTGGGATCGCGGCTGCACCAGCTGGTACACGACGGACTCGGGCCGAAACACCAACAACTGGCCGGGATTCACGTTTGCCTACCGGTTGGCCACCCGCCGACTTCGGGACGCCGACTTCGAGCCGCAGCCGCACGCGCAGCGCTCGGCCGCGCGGTGAACGCCGTGCCCGGCCGCGCACCGCACCGCCGGGTGTCTGGTCACCGACCCGCCGCCCCGCGCGGTGACCAGTAGTCGAGCATCGCGGCGAAGGCCTCGCACGCGGCCCCGGAGATTCCGTAGGGCGCCTCGAGATGCACGCTCAGCGGAAATTCGAGATCGCGCATGCCGTCGACGACGCGGCGGTACAGGTCCAGCAGGTCGCGTCGACGCTGCCGCGGGGAGCCGGTCGCGGTGCGTGCGACAAACTCCTGCTCCCGACGGACCGACTCGTTCCCAGGATCGCGGATGAGCCAGTCGATCAGTCGCACCTGCTGTTCCATCTCGGGGACGAACCCGAACGACAGCAGGATCTCGGGGCGGTGCTCGGAACGGGTCGCGAACTCACGCAGGAATCCCACGACCCGTTCGGAGTACAGCAGCTGGGTCAGGGCGAAGGTCGCCCCGCTGGCGCACTTGACCGCGAACCTGTCGTGTTCGCCTCGCCGCGTGGGGATCAGCACCACACCGCGGTGCGGGATCAGATCGCGGCAGCGAACGAGGGCCTCGTCGGGGGTCACGCCGGGAGCGTCGRCGGCGGGCAGCCCRTGCGGCTTGCCGACGAAGACGATGCCGTCCATGCCGGCGTCACGCAACCGCCGGACGCGTCCGGCCAGGTGCGGCCCGTCCTGGAACACGGTCACCTGGGTGCACAGGCCGGCGACGGCGCCGAGCGACGGTCGCGCCGCCTCCCAGAAGTCCAGCACGTCCATCCGCGGTGTCAGCGCCACGGGACGATCCGAGTCCTCGGAGATGATCCCCGGGATCATCACGTGTCCGACGCGGTCGGCCAGCCCGTGGCGGACGCCGAGCTCTGCCGCCGCGTGAGCCTCCTCGACGGCCCGGCCCACGCCCGCCCGCAGCTCGGGCGGCACCAACTCCAGTGCCACCGTGTTCATCGCGGTCAAGAACGTTCGGCGGTGGCCAGCCAGGCCGGGGCGAGGAGGCGGTCGGAGGAGTCGAAGCCGAGTCCGGAGGCGACGGCCGCCAGCGCCGACGTGGGCTGCTGCGCCAGGTCGGCTCGGGTGAACGCGGTGGTGTAGGTGGCGGCCTCGAGCCGTCGGACCACCCAGCCCGCGTCGGCGAGCGTGCCACGGAGGTTGTCCTCGCTGATTCGGAAGGGTCCGGGGAACTCGTCGGGGACCCGGTCGGAGAAACACAGCACGTGCAGGCGGGCGTGCGGGCGGGCGGCACGGTGCAGGGCCGCGACGTAGCCGTGGCGCTGGTCCTCGGGGAAGCAGTGGTAGAGCGCGCTGTCGACGACGGTCGTGAACCGGTCGGTGTAGTCGGTCAGGGTGGTGGCGTCGGCGACGTCGAAGACGACGGCCCCTCCGAGCCCGCGCTGCCGGGCGCGTTCGCGGGCGATGGCGATGGCCGCGGGTGCGGCGTCGAGTCCGCACACCTGGTATCCGCGGCCGGCGAGGAAGATTGCGTTTTCGCCGGGCCCGCAGCCGATGTCGAGGACTTCGCTGGCGATCTGGCCGTCGGCCTCCAGACCGCGGACCACCGGCTGGGCTTCGCCGATGTCCCACGGCACGCGGTCGAACTGGAACTCGGTGTACCGAGCGGTGTCGGATGGCGGCGCGGCGCGCCGGAAGGTCTCGAAGTCGCCGCGGTACAGCGCATCGAATGCGGCCGGGCTGGGTTGTTCGGGGAGGGGGACTTCGGCGCTCACGGTGTGCTCCGTGGGCCGCGTCTTGTTTGCTCCATCGCATCGCCCATCGTCGGATTCGCGCAGAAGCTTTGGCTGGTCGAGTAGCCGATCGCGTCCGAGTCTAGGCCCGACCAAACGCAAAGTGAACCTTCTCGTCCCTCGGGGGGCCGACACCGTACTGAAGCAGTACGGCCCTGGCTGAGCGCCGCCCGCCTGTGCGGATTGTCGGTGGTCGATCGTAGAGTCGGCACGACGGGCTGAGCGGCCCGCGGATCGGGAGGTGCGGGGCATGGGGACCTGGGGTTACGGACCGTTCGAAAACGACGGGGCGGGCGACCTGCTCGCGGCGCTCCGGGCCGGTGATCCCGACATCGACGACTACCTTGCGCACGTCGGCGAGGAGTACCTCGAGGCAGACGACGCGCAGGCAGCGGTCGCGCTCGCGGAGGTCGTCGCGGTGGCCCACGGACTCCGGCCTGCGCCCCCGCAGCTCGACGGCATCGACGCCGCCGCGTACACCGAATCCCTGGCCCCGGCGCAGCGCGCGCGGATCCTCACGACGCTCGAGCGCGCAATCGCCGACAGCGACACCTCGGAGCTCCACGAGCTGTGGGCCGAGAACGGTCCGGAGGATCTCGAGGCATGGAGGGCGCCGATCCTGAACAGGTTGGAAAGCCTCAGGGCGCTGAGCTGAGCTCGGCCGGGCCGAGTGGCGAACCCGTCGACTTCGCCGCTACGACAACCACCGTCGGGGGCAGGCGCCGGGTTCGAGTGTTTGTAGGCTGCGCCCATGTCGAACGGATTCCTGACGCCTGTGGGCGCCGCGTTGATGATGCCGGAGCGGAGCACGGTCACCTCGCATCCGGCCGGCTGGCTCGTATCGTCGCCCGAAGGGGTGGAGGTGTTCGATTCGACTTTCGGTCGGTCGCTGCTTTCGGCAGCATTCGAAGGATGCGGTGCTTCGACGGTGTCCGACGCACTCGACTACGCGGCGGTCAGCCTTCGGGACCGGGCGCAGCTGCGCAGGCCGGACGGATCGATCGTGTGGGAGCACGTCCACGACGGTTGGCCGGAGTGGGGAACCGGTTCCGCGTATTGGGATTCGGTCAGCGAGACGCTCGCGTTCACCGAGCCGGGTCACGACAGTGATCGCTGGTGTCTTGTCCGTGCCGGAGAGATGGTGGCATCCGTTGAACTCACCGAGCTGACCGCGGGAGGTTCATTCGTTTACCGCACCCCCAGAGGGCATCTCGGGCTCTCTGTCGGCGCAGGGCAGGACGGCTGTGCGGTCTACTGGATCGACCCGATGCGGCTCGGCAACGATCTCGATCCGATCGTGTACGACGAAGAGGTCGTTCTCGACGTCGGCCGGTTCGATTCGATCGTGACGCTGACGCACGAGTCGGATGTCATGCGCGTGCGGTCGATCGTGGACTCGGATTCGTTCGTGTCGATACGTTCCGAGGACATCGATTCCGGCATCGAGGAGTTCGTGCCCTTCCACTGGGCGGTTGGTTCCGAGGATCGACTCGTCGTGTGCGTCGGCGACGACGAGAATCAGATTTTCGTTTCCGGCGCAGCGGATCTGGGATCCTGGAGGCAGCTCGATCCGCCGGCCGGTCTGGGTTCGGACGCTCGTCTCGTCGGTGGCATCGACGGATTGTGCGCGAGCTGTGACTGGCCTTCGGGAACGGTGCGCCTGTGGCAAGGTCCGGTGGTGTGAGCCTGCGCCCGCGAACGTCACCGGGCCGAGGCCACGGCCACGGCATCGCGGACGAGGGCGTCCGGGTCCGTCGCCAGTGACGATCGTGCAGTACCCGCTGCCGGGAGCCGGGCGATCGCACACCGCGCCGCGCAGGGCGGGGTGTTCGGCGAGCGCCGCCTCCACCGGGCCGTAGTCCGGCGGCCCACCGGAGACCGAGGGGGAGTCGGCGCTCTGGCGTGCGTGCGACCATGGAGGGGTCGACGCTCTACAGCCGATGATGCTGACCGGAGGCAGTGGCGATGGACGACCGGGCGAATCGAGAGCACCCGCGGGTCGTGGTCGAGACCGAACACGGCCGCGCAAGCTACGGCGCGGGCAAGGCCGTACGCATCGGCCGGGATCCGCAATTGGAGATCACGATCGTCGATCCGGTGGTGTCGCGCGAGCATGCACTGCTCAGGTGGAACGACGGATGGCAGCTCGTCGACTCCGGCAGCAAGAACGGTATCTACGTCGACGGCGAGCGCCGAGAAAAGGTCCCCGTCACCAGCCACGTCCTGGTCCGCCTGGGCGACGCGGTCGAGGGGCCCGTCGTGCGGATCTCGATCGAAGATCCCGATGCGACGCGACAGGACGTGGGCGGTCGATGGGACGAGTCGACGATCGAGGTAGGGGCCTCGAGCGCCCCGCCCGCGCCCCCGACACCGCACGAGGCGGTCCCGGCGGGATCCCTCACGGTGGGACGGTCGCCCGACAGCGACATCGTCGTCCGAGACGTGCTGGCCTCACGCCATCACGCCATCGTCCACAACGTGCCGTCCGGCCTCGAGATCGACGACCTGGGGAGCGTCAACGGAACGTTCGTCGACGGTGCCCGGGTGTCGCGCGCGCAGCTGACCGACGGTGACGTCGTCACGATCGGCAACACCGATTTCAGCGTGCAGGAAGGCCGACTCGTTCGACGGCAGGCGATACCCCCGACCGCCGGCGGTCTGCGTGTGGACGGCGTCGGACTCACCATCGAAGGCGGGCGGCGGCTGCTCGAGGACGTCACCTTCACCGCCCAGCCGGGGAGTCTCACCGCAGTGATCGGTCCCTCCGGCGCGGGAAAGACCACAGTGGCCACCATCATCTCCGGTTCGGAAAGACCCACGGACGGCGTGGTCGAGTTCGAGGGCCGCAGCGTGCACGTCGAATACCAGGTCCTGCGTTCTCGGATCGGGATGGTCCCCCAGGACGACGTCGTGCACCGGCAGCTGACCATCGGGCAGGCGCTCGGCTATGCCGCGGAACTGAGGCTGCCGCCGGACACGAGCCGGGCCGACCGTGAGGAGGTGATCGCGACTGTGCTCGACGAACTGCAGCTGTCCGAACACGTCGCCACCAGGGTCGACCGCCTGTCCGGCGGACAGCGCAAACGCGCATCCGTCGCGCTGGAGTTGCTGACGGGGCCGTCACTACTCATCCTCGACGAACCGACCTCGGGTCTCGACCCCGCGCTCGACCGGCAGATCATGGCGACGTTGCGCAGCCTCGCCGATTCGGGCCGCGTCGTCGTCATCGTCACGCACTCGCTGTCGTACCTCGAGATGTGCGATCAGGTTCTGCTGCTCGCGCCGGGTGGCAAGACCGCCTACGTGGGACCGCCGGACCGGGTGGGGGCCGCGCTCGGCAGCACCGACTGGGCCGACATCTTCGCCCGTGTCGCCTCCGACCCCGACGGGGTGTTCGCCGAGTACCGCGCCACCCGCCCGGTGGTGGAGGCGCCACCACCGAGCTCGCCGGGGCCGCTCGGCAGTCCCGCGCACACGTCGCGGCGCAGGCAGTTGAGCACCGTCGCCCGCCGCCAGGTTCGGCTGATCCGCGCCGACCGGGGCTACCTGGTCTTCCTGTCACTTCTGCCCTTCGTGCTCGGCGGGCTGGCCTTGCTCGTGCCGGGCGACACCGGGTTCGGTCCGTCGGGTGCCGACGTATCCGGTGAACTCACCCAGATCCTGGTGGTGCTGATTCTCGGTGCCGCCTTCATGGGCTGTTCACTGACCATCCGCGACCTGGTCGGAGAGCGCATGGTCTATCAGCGCGAACGTGCCGCCGGGCTGCTGCCGTCCGCCTACCTGACGGCGAAGATCGTCGTGTTCTGCGCCGCCGCGATCGTGCAGTCGGTGATCATGGTGCTGATCGTCTTCGTGGGCAAGGGTTTCCCTGGTCACGGCAGCATGATCCCCTCCGGCTCCGTCGAACTGATCGTGGACATCGCCGTCACCACCTGCTCCTGCGTGCTGGTCGGATTGGCGTTGTCGTCGGTGGCGCGCTCGAACGAGCAGGTACTGCCGATGCTGGTGGTCACGATCATGGCGCAGCTGGTGATGTGCGGAGGGTTGATCACGATCACCGGTCGCGCCGTACTCGAACAGTTCGCGTGGCTCTTCCCGTCCCGCTGGGGGTTCTCGGCCGCGGCCTCGACGGTGGACCTGGTCACGAATGCCACCGGCACCGAGCCGGACACGCTGTGGCAGCACACCGCATCGTGGTGGCTGCTCAGCATCGCCATGCTGGTGCTCATCAGTTGCGTGCTCGCAGTCGTCACCTACAGCCGGCTCCGGTTGCGCCGTCCGCGCCGGGGCTGACCGACTACGACGGCGGCCCGGCTGGTGTGCGTGAGTGTTGTCGCAGTCGGCCGGGCTCCACCAGAGCCGTGGCTCAACGCACGGCTGGACCGCGATCGCCGGCCATTGCGACGGCATCGCGGACGAGGGCATCCGGATCCGTGGCCAGGCGGCGCAGCTCGGCGTCGTACCGCTCTTGCAGGTTCGGGGTGAGCGCCGTGTCCGTCAGCACGAACACGCCGTGCCGCCGCACCGCGGCCCAGGGCGAAGCGAGTCCCACGAACGCGGCCTCGGCCTCGTCCGTGTCGATCGTGCAGTACCCGCTGCCGGGAGACAGCCGATCGCACACCGCGTCGTGCAGCGCGGGATGCTCGGTCAGCGCAGCCTCCAACGGGCCGTAGTCCAACGGCTGGTGGACGCCGACGTCTCGGAAGGAGGTGTACGGGGCGGTGAGCCCGCGGACGGCGACCTCCCGGGGCAGCCGATCGAGCCGGGCCGTCACCAGATCCATCCGACCGAGACGGGAGAGCGCCGCCGCTGCCCAGGCTCGATCGGGTTCCCCCAGTCGACGGTTGCCCACAATCGCATCCAGTGCTGCGACCACTTCCGTTGTGGGGATGCCGAGTTCGCCGAGCAGCTTCGCCCACAACCACTTCTCGCGGGCCACCGGAAGATGTTCCAGTATCGCGGACACCGCGTCGGTTCCCAGCTCACGGAGCCAGGCGCGTGCGCGTTCGGTACCGGGAGGCGCGTGGACGGGGGAGTCGGCGATCGCGATCAACTCGACCACCCTCAGGTCGGGCGGCAGCGCGGCGAGCCGGTCCAGCGCCCGCTGCTCCTCGTCGAGTTCGGGGAAGTGCCTGCGCACCTGGGTCTTGGTCAGGCTCAGCGGAATCAGCTCCCACGCCTCGTCCATGGCCACCGCGACGAACTCCCGGCCGACGACCCCCTCGTCGATCAGTGTGCGGCGCGCCGCCTTGCAGGCCTTGGCGACCGTGCGCTCGAACCGGTGGTGGACGGCATGCCAGCGCTCGCCGTCATCGGCCGTCGCGGCTGCCTCGACGCGCTCGGCCAAGCGGTCCTCCGCCTCGCCCGGGTCGAGCTGCCAAGGCCAGTCCGCCGGGCTCCATCGCAACGCGTCGGCATCGTGGCGGTCGGTCGCGACCGACGCGAGGGACTCCTCGCTGGCGACCCCGATCATCGGCCACGCGATCACGCCGCCGGCCTGGGCGCAGAACTCGTGGACGGCGGCGCCGTAGATCCGGTCGTCGACGTACTCCGCGCGCATCCGGCGCACGAACGCCACGATCTGATCCCGTACGGCCGCTTCCACGCTCGCCCAGTCCACCCGTCCGACCGTAGTGGAGGGCACGGACGCCCCGGATAGGCTGCCCCGGTGAGACCGGATCTCGAACAGCTGCGTTCCCTGCTCGATGCATCGCCCGGGTTGGCGAAACGCCCGGCCGGGCCGGCGTCGCGGGACAGGATCGAGAATGCGCAGACCCGCCTCGGTCCGCTGCCCCCGTCCTACCGGTGGTGGCTCGGCGAGTACGGAGCCGGGTGGCTCGGCGGTGCACCCATTGCGACGGCGGCGCCGGTGGAGTCCGCCGAGGAGTCCGACGAGGCGATCACCGCCGCGTGGCGGTCGGCGGGGACCCGGCTGTGCTTCCACACGGAGGAGGACGGCGACGAGCACCACTTCGCGCTCGATCGGCGCGGCGCCGACGGCGAGTGGCCCGTGGTGCGCCGCGACCGGTTCGACGGGGCCGAGTACCCCGTCGCGGAGACCTTCGCGGGATTCCTCGCGGTGCAGGACGCCCTCGCCCGCGGGCTCCGGGACGGCCCGAACCCGACGATCGCCGCGCTGTGGCGTTCGACGCCAGGCGTCCTGCGCGATGACGGGGTGCTCCTGTACGGACCGCACCAGATCCAGGAGCGCAACGAGACGTTCGAGGTGCGACGGTACGCACCCGACTGGATGCTGGTCGGCGACGACAGTGGTGGACGCGGCCTCTTCATGCGGCACCACGGGCGGGACCGGCGCAGCGTCCGCCTGCTCGACCTCGGTGCGATCGGCGGGGACCTCGCCGTCGACGGCGAACTGCTCACCGACAACCTGCTCGACTGGTTGGGCACCGGATGAAACGGGACGTCCGGACGGGCTGCCGCCGGGCTCGGGTCCCGACCCGTGCCATCGCCGATCCGGCCGACGAGTAGCGCCGGCCGGATCGCGGGTGGTGGGCTCCGCGCGATGACAGTGGGCCCGTCAGGCCCGGTGGCTCACGCGATCACGGGGAGCTGGACGACCTGTCCGGCGTAGGCCAGTCCGGCGCCGAAGCCGAGCAGCAACGCGGTGTCGCCGGGCTTGGCGTCGCCGGACCGGATGAGCTGCTCCATGGCCATCGGGATCGACGCCGCGCTGGTGTTGCCGGTTTCGACGATGTCGCGGGCGACCGCGACGTCGTCGGGCAGTCCCAGCGTCCGGATCAGTGCGTCGGTGATGCGGCTGTTGGCCTGGTGCGGCACGAAGGCGTCCAGGTCGTCCACCGTGACGCCGGACTTCTCCAGGGCGTCGCGGCACGCCTTCTCCAGGAAGGTCACCGCCCACCGGAACACCGCCTGGCCGTTCATCCGGATGTAGGGCCGCTCCGGGGCGTCGCCGCCCGCCTCGACGGCCTCGACCTCGGCGAAGTACTGCTTGAAGTCCTTGTCCTGCTTGATCGCGGTGGTCTGGCTGCCGTCCGAGCCCCACGCGACCGGGCCGATGCCCTCGGCCTCGGAGGGACCCACGACGACCGCGCCGGCGCCGTCGGCGAAGATGAACGCGCAGGTCCGGTCGCTCGGGTCGAGGAGGTCGGACAGCCGCTCCACACCGATCACCAGCACGTGGCGGGCCTGCCCGGCGCGCACGAGGCTCGCGGCGTTGCCGAGCGCGTAGCAGAAGCCCGCGCAACCGGCGGAGATGTCGTAGGCCGCGGTGTCGTGCATGCCGAGCTCGGTGGCGACAATCGCCCCGGCCGACGGTCCCAGCACCATCTGTGACGAGGTGGCGAGCACGACGGCGTCGATCTGCTCGGCCGCGAGGCCTGCGGCGGCGAGCGCGTCGTTGGCGGCCGCGACGCTCATCGAGACGATGGACTCGTCGGCGTCCGCCCAGCGGCGGGCCTTGATGCCGGACCGGGTCTGGATCCACTCGTCGGTGGAGTCGATGCGGTCGACGATCTCGGCGTTGGGGACGACGCGGCGGGGCCGGTACACCCCGAGACCCAGCAGGGCCGCATGGGTGACGGGGTTGGCGGTGGCAATACGGGCGGGCACGGCGATCCTCTCCATGTGAACCGATCGGTTCATACTGTTGAGATCTAACATGAACCAATCGGTTCACACAAGGTCGGAAGGGGCCTGCATGACCACGGCACGACCGCGAGCTCGACTCCTGTCGAGCACCATCACCATGGTGCAGGAGCTCGGGGTGAACGCGGCTGGCCTGAGCGAGCTGCTCAAACGCAGCAATGCGTCACGCAATTCGCTGTATCAGCACTTCCCGTCGGGCAAGGGTCAGCTCGTGGAGACCGCGACCCGGATCGTGTCAAGGGTGGTTCATTCACACCTGAGTGTGATGGCGGAGAAGCTGGCGAGCGCGCCGTCGGTGGAGCAGTGGCTCGACGAGCTGTTCGCTTTCTGGGTCGAACCGCTCGAGTCCAGCGAGTACCGGCTGGGCTCGTTCATGATGGCGGCCGCGCTGGACGAGCTGGACCCGGCGGTGCAGTCCGCCGCCGGGCAGGCGTTCACCGACTGGACCGCCCGGCTCGCCGACGGCATGGTCGCGGCCGGCATCGAGCCCGCGGCCGCGCGCTCGATGGCGGGGCTGCTGTTGTCGGTGATCGAGGGCGCCATCGTGCAGGCCCGTGCGCTCGAGTCGAGCCGGCCGTTCGACGATGCAAAGGCCCAGCTCGGGGTCCTGCTGGGCCAGCACCTCACGCCCCGCTGAGCACCCGGCCGTCGCGGCGCGATCCGGGCCGATCAGGGTCGTCCGGGCACCACGGAGATCGTTCCCTTGCAGACGGCGTTCTGCGGGTTGACGAACCACCATCCCCCGCCGGTCTGGACTGTGACGGTGAAGTCGACCTCGCCGGTTCCGGTCCAGGTCCGGTTGATCGGGATCCCGGGCTTCTGCTGCAGGGCCGGCTCATCGCTGACGCTGCGGCCGGACTGACCTGTCGTCTTGTTGGTCCAGTCGACCAGCACCCGCGTGCCGTACCAGTTCACGCCGAAGCTCGGCAGGAGGCCGGGAGGCGGCGCGGGCAGTTCGTTTCCGCCGCTGAGCAGGATGGCCGGCTCCAGTGCGGCTCCGCCGGGACGCAGCGACTCCCCGGACGCGGCGTTGATGTTCCAGGTGAACGACGGTGCCCAGAAGAGGGGATTCGCGCTCGTGCACGTCATGTTCGTCGACGTCGGCGGCGCGGGCGCCGCGCTGGCGACGGCGCCCCCTCCGGCCACCATCGCGGTCCCCAGCGCAATGGTGGCGAGTGCCGTGGCGCCCATTCGGCGCAGCGGTCGATTACTCATGATCACTCCCCTTTTGATCCGATTTCCGCGCGAACGGAGGCGTCCGCCGCGCACCCCGTCCATCGAGTCGACGCACGGAGTTGTTACAAATCGTGCGAACCGGACCCTACGCGCACAACCGAATTCGGGAGTGCCGCCACGCGCGACTGATCCTCAGGTGGCGGGCCCTGCGGTGTTTGCGATGAATTCGCTTGCTCGGCTGACGATGTGGCTGCGCAGCCGTGCCACGGCCGCGGTCGCCAGGTGATTGCCCGTGGCGAGTCCGATGGCCCGGTCGCTCACCCCGGATAGCGGGACGCTCACGAGATCGGGGTGCGGGGTTTCCGCGGTCGGCAGCACGGCGATGCCGAGGCCGTGCCCGACGAGGGCCCGGATCGTCTCCAGGTCGCTGATCTCGAACGTCACGTGCGGGGTGAATCCTGCGTCGGTGCAACACGAGTCGAGTATCTGGCGAAGGTGGTACGACGGCGGACTGGCGATGAAGTGCTCCGGTGCGAGTTCCGCGAGGTCCACCTGTGTGCGTCCGGCCAGCGGGTGGGTGCGGGCGACGTGGAGCAGGAGGCGCTGGTGTCCCAGGACGGTCACGGGAAGGTCGTCGGGCGGCGGGATCATCACCGCGAGATCGAGGCGGCCGTCACGCACCATCCCGGCGAGCGCTTCGCCATGTGCCTGCACGAGGTGCAGTCGGATCTTCGGCGCATCCTGGTGGAACTCGGCGAGCAGCGAGGGGACGCTCACCGGTCCGAGGGTGTGGGGAAACCCGAAACGCACGAGTCCGCTGTCGGGGTCGGCGTTGCTGCGCACCGCGCTCACGGCGTCGTCGAGTGCCCACACCATGTCTCGGGTGCGCTCGTGGAGTTCGCGGCCCGCGGTGGTGAGGGAGACCCCGCGGCCGACCTGCTGGAACAGGGGCACGCCGATCGTTTGTTCCAACGCCTTGAGGCGCCGGCTCAGCGAGGACTGCGGCACGCCGAGCACGCCCGCCGCGCGGGTGATGTGGCCCTCGCGGGCGGCGGCGTCGAAGGCCGCGAGCAGCGGCACCGTGGCCGCGGCCTCGTCCGACAGGAACCGATCCATATTCGGATCATAAGACCTTGATTTGATCATTGGACGGATGAGTTGTGGGGGAGCACCCTGAGGTCCACCGTCGGCGACAAGGAGTTCGATCCCATGGACCACAGTGAATCGGTAAGCGCGGGAACAGGTGTCGACCGCGACGTGGTCGACGTCGTCCTGGTCGGCGGGGGCATCATGTCTGCGACGCTGGGAGCACTGCTCGCCAGGTTGCAGCCCGACTGGTCGATCGTCATGCTCGAGCGCCTCGACGAACTCGCGGGCGAGAGTTCGGGTCCGTGGAGCAACGCCGGCACCGGCCACGCCGGGTTGTGCGAGCTCAACTACATGCCCGACCCCGGCGACTCGGCGAAGGCCGAGGACATCGGCCGTCAGTTCCACCTTTCGCGCCAGTTCTGGGCCTCGCTCGTCGAGGGCGGTGACCTGCCGACGCCCGCATCGTTCATCAGCCCGACGCCGCACATGGACGTCGTCTTCGGCGACCGCGACGTCGACTACCTGCGCCGCCGGTTCGCCACCCTGCGGCGCTCGCCGCTGTTCTCGGCGATGGAGTACACCGAGGATCCCGAGACGATCCGCCGGTGGGCACCGTTGCTCATGGACGGCCGCGCCGGCACCGAGCCGATGGCCGCGACCCGGTACGCCGGCGGCACCGACGTCGACTTCGGCACGCTGACCCACGCCCTGACCGCCGCGATGACGGCCCGCGGGGCGCAGGTCCGCCTGCGACACGAGGTCACCGGGCTCTCCCGGGGAGCCGACGGCCTGTGGACGGTGACGGGCCGCGACCGCGACTGCGGCGACCACTTCGGGATCAGGTCCCGGTTCGTTTTCGTCGGCGCGGGCGGGTACGCCCTCAAGCTCCTGCAGAAGGCCAGGGTCCCGGAGGTCCGTGGCTACGCGGTCTTCCCCCTCGGCGCGCAGTTCCTGCGCACCGGCAACCCCGACGTCGTCACGCGGCACGACGCGAAGGTCTACAGCCAGGCTTCCGTCGGTGCCCCGCCGATGTCGGTGCCCCACCTCGACAGGCGCGTCGTGGAGGGCAACCCCGCGCTGATGTTCGGCCCCTATGCCACCTTCAGCACCCGCCTCCTGCGGCGCGGCCGCCTCGTAGACCTGTTCACCACCGTCCGGCTGCACAACATCGCGCCGCTACTCGCAGTCGGCGTGCAGAACCTGCCGCTCGTGCGCTACCTGATCGGTGAGTTGCTGGCGTCGCGGAAACGGAAGTTCGCACAGCTGAGGCGTTTCTACCCCGGCGCCGACCCGGCGGACTGGGAGCTGGTCCAGGCCGGTCAACGCGCCCAGTTGATCAAACCGCACCCCCGCAAGATCGGCGTCCTGACCTTCGGGACCGAGCTGGTCACCGGCGCCGACGGGACCATCGCCGGACTGCTCGGTGCGTCACCCGGTGCCTCGATCGCCCCGTCCGTGATGCTCGATCTGCTGGCCGGCTGCTTCCCGGACCGACACGAGTGCTGGGCGCCGACACTGCTGGCGCTCATGCCGGGCGTCGGGGGCGGAGTCGACTCCGACCCCGACGCCGTCGACCTGGACGCCGACCGCACCGGACGGGTCCTCGGCGTGGCGTGACGAGCGCCGAGGATCACGTCGGCGTCGCCGGTTCCGGTCAGGCCAGCCGGCGCTCGAACGCCATCGTCGCCTTCGCGGTGGGGATGTCGACGGTGTACACGCGGATGGTGACGGCATCCCGGTCGAGGTCCATCACCATGAATCCGACGTCGGTGTGGTTCTGGAAGAGGTTGTTGCGACCGACCTCGGCACCGGCCTTGCCGTGGCTGTTCTTGCCGGCAGCCCCGGACACGATCTGCCGGGTGCCCTTGGAGGCCGTCGTCGGCTCGAGGATCTGCAGCGAATGATCGTGCCCGGACAGGATGAACTGGCATCGGCCGACGACGTGGTCCTCGTAGAACCGCTTCGCGTGGACGCCGTTCATCGGCTCGAGCGGGATCCCGTCGTACTTGCCGGCGTCGCCGTGGGACCCGTTGCTGAGGTACGGGTGGTGGGTGACCGCGATCTTCCACTTCGCCGTCGACGACGCCAGCGCCGCGTCCAGCCAGGCGCGCTGCTCGTTCATGAACTGCCCGTCGGGAGCCCAGTACGGGGCGAGCAGCGGCGGGAGGTAGGCGGCGAGCGGGTTGAGGTCGAGGACGAAGAACTCGACGACCGGGTTCTGCTCGGGCACGCGCACCGAGTAGAAACGGCTGGGCATCCACCACTTGCGGGAACGCTGGTGGTAGTCGACCTCGTCGTCGCCGCGCAGCAGCCAACCACCGTCGCCGGGGAAGATCGCGCTGTTGTCGTGGTTGCCGAGGGCCATCACCCACGGGAAGTCGAGCCCGTGGTTCGGGTCCTCGAACTTCGTCTTGAACTGGACGTCGTCGTCGCCGTTGGGGCCGAGTTCGTAGATGTTGTCGCCGAGACCGAGCGCCATCGACAGGGGAGCGCGGCCGTGCAGGTCGCGGATCGCGTCGGTCACCGCCCACTGCGCCGGGGTGCCGGTCCCCGCGTCGCCGGTGAGGAGGACCCGCAGCGAGGAATCGGTCGGGAACGGAAACTTGCCCGGGTCGGCGGTGGCCGCGGTCGCGCCGGCGAGTGCCGGCGTCATCGCGGCGAGGGGGACGGCGGCACCTGCGGCCGCCGCACCGGCCAGGAATCGGCGTCGGTCGATCCCGTGGTACTCCGTCATCGTGTCCTCGTTCGTCTCGAAAGGGGGCGGGCGTTGACAAGAGCAAACCCGAATGTGGACGTTCGTTCAACTGTGCGCGCGCAAAGTCACCGGCTGTTCACCCGCATTTTGGGCGGAGTCCGCGCGCGGGCGATCCCGGAGCCTCGCCGGCACGGGTTCAGTCCTTGTGGCTCACGATGTTGAGGACGTTGCCGTCCGGTGCCCGGACGAAGAACCGTCGCACGCCCCAGGGCTCCGTCGTCAGCGGGTGCACGATCTCGTAGCCGAGTTCCTGCGCTTCCCGGTACGCACCGTCGACGTCGTCGGTGTGGACCGAGACGACCGAGTCCTCCGGGGCGCTGGCGTCGCGCGTCACGAGTTGGACGTGCACCCCCGTCTCGGGCGAGGTGTAGCGGGCGACCCATCCCATGTTGAACTCCTCGGTGCTCAGCCCGAGGTAGTCGGTGTAGAAGGACTTCGCCGCGTCGACGTCGGCCACGCGAAGATTGGTGGTGATGCGGGTGGTGCGCATGCGGTTCTCCTGCCTGCAACTGGTGCGGACGATGCTCGCCCAAAACCGGTGGCGTGTCGACTCGGCGCCGTGCCGCCGAGACCGCCCACGGTGCGCGTCAGGGGCGAAGTCTGCGCAGCGCCCACAACGACGGGACGAACAGGACGACCGAGAGTGCCAGTGCCAGAGCCGCTTCGATCAGCTGGAACCGCCGAAGCAGGCTGTCGGGGTGGAACCTGATCTCGAAGCGGTCCGCGCCCTGTGCGCGGACGCAGTCGGCCTGTTCGCGTTGCGCCACGACCTCGAGGGCGGCCTGGCGGGTCTCGTACTGGGCGAAGGTCTCGTCGGGACTTTGTTCCCAGCGTGGACCGGGCCCGACGGTCGCGCACCGGGAGAAGTCGATCGCCACCGATCTGCCCCCGGCGTCGACGTAGCCCGAATCCAGCAGCCAGGACGTCAGGTTCGGGGTGTCTCGCGGATAGGCGAGGAACTGGTTCGACAGATCGAGGGGCCGCGCCTCGACGGTGGCCGTCGCGTAGTGCGGGCGTGCACCGACCTGGAAACCGACGAGTATCGCCGCCAGCGCGACCAGCGTCACCACCATCGCGCCGATTGTGTTGCGCAGCAACAGTGCAGCGGCACTGCCCAGGATCAGCGCGAGGAATGTGTAGGCGCCGGCGACGAGGCCGGTCGACTGGAACACCGGGAAGGTCAGCGGCGAGTACCCGCCGTAGCCGTAGCCGCCGCCGGCGAGGTTCGGCGAAATTCCCGCCGACCGGGTCCACTCGAGCACGGAACCGAGGACCGTCACGGCGGCGGTGACCGGGACGAACACGACCAGCACCCGGGTCCAGTACCAGCGGGCGCGGCTCACGGACTGGGACAGTCCCAGCACATGCGTGCCCCGTTCGATGTCGCGGGAGAACACCGTGATGCCGACCAGCAGTCCCAGCAGGACCGGCAGGAACACGGTGATCAGGCTGATCGCCGTCAGTGCCGACTCCGCCCAGCACTGTTTCGAACCTCCGCCCGGCACACCGCATCCGAAGAAGGTGCCGTACGGCGTCGGGGTGTCGAAGCGCCGGTCGACCAGCCCGCAGAGCGCCGCCACGACCGTGAGCAGCAGGACGGACCCGACCGCGGCGAGGATCGTCGTTCGATGGTGCCGCCAGGTAACCCAGATCATGCTGCCTCTTCGTCAGTGGTGGTCAGGTAGGCGAGGACGATGTCCTCCAGGTTCGGCGGGTCCACCCGCCAGCCGTCGATCCGGTCCGGTCGCGGTCCACGCACGAGGTGGGCACGCTGCTGGGACTCGACGATCGCGCCGGTGCCGATCAGCGCCGTGGGATCGGCCGGCCCGGTGAGCAGGTAGTGCTCGCCGAGGAGTTCGTCGACGGCCCCGGACAGGCGGACCCTGCCGGAGCCGAGGATCAGCAGCTGATCGGCGATCTCGGCGACCTCGGACAGCACGTGCGAGGACAGCACGACGGTGGTCCCGCGCTCCGCCGCGTCCGTCATCAGGGCGCGCACGACGGACCGGCGCGCGACGGGGTCCAGTTCGGCCAACGGCTCGTCGAGGAGCAGCACCTCCGGCCGGCGGCCGAGTGCGAGGGCAAGCGCGACGCGGGTGCGCTGGCCGGGGGACAGCGTCTTCACCCGTGCCGACGGCGGGATCTGCGCCTCGTCGATCAGACGCAGCGCATATGCGTTGTCCCACTGGGCGTTCGACTTCGCGCCGAATCGCAGGATGTCGGTGACGGTGAACCCGCTGTAGAGCGGCTTGTGCTGGGCCACGTAGGCCAGTCCCGGGCAGATGCCGTTCCGGTCGGGACTGCGACCGAGCACCGACACCTCCCCGGAGTCGGCCTCGAGCAGTCCCACCGCGAGGGACATCAGTGTCGACTTTCCCGCCCCGTTCGCGCCGACGATGGCCGTGACGCTGCCGCGTTCGATGTCGAACGAGCATTGCCGTAGCGCCTGCTTGCTGCCGAAGCTCTTGTCGACCGCGCGCATGGAAAGTGCGCTGTCCGCCGCTTCACTCATGTGAACTCTCCTGTGTCCTCGCCGAATTCGGTGTCCAGTGCCGCCGCGACCAACGCCTCGAGGTCCGACCGGTCCAGGCCCGCGGACGCGGCCTGACGAGCCCAGGTGGTCAGCTCGTCCTGCAGCGCTTGCCGTTCCGCCATGCCGGGCTTGATCAGGGACTGGGTCACGAAGGTGCCCAGGCCCGGCCGGGCCTGGACGAGCCCGTCGTTCTCGAGCTCTCGGTACGCCTTGAGCACGGTGTTGGGGTTGACCGTGACGGCCGCGACCACCTCTTTCGCGGTCGGGAGTCGGTCGCCCGGATTCAGGTCACCGAGGCGCAGCGCCTGTTTGACCTGGAGGACCAACTGAACGTACGCCGGGATGCCGGATCGACGGTTGATGTGGAACTCGACCATCGAATCTCCATTTCACTATGACAATAGTGAAATGGATATTGCAGCGGCGGGGGCTGGTTGTCAACAGATGGCCGCGAGTCGTGGTGGTGCGTGTCGTCGACGGGCAGGGGCCGCGAAGGCCAGACCCGGCCGACGAGCCGGCGCGATGCTGCCCCAAGAATGGAAACGCCAGGTATGGTTGCCGCGCAACAGCTCTGGGGGGAGCACTCCTTCGCGTGACCCTGGTCGGCCGGGACACGGGAGAGCGGACAGTCGCAGAACGGACGTCGCATGAACACCACGGTCGTACGCACCGACGGCACCGAACGGGCCGAGATCATCCGGCAGGCCGACACGCTCTGGCGACGTGCCGGTGTCCGTGGGGCGGATCGACGGGTGTTGCGCGCGGAACTCGAGACCGAACTTCGCGAGCAGCACCCCGACGATCACGGCATGACCGCGTTCCCGGGCGAGGAGAGCGTGCAGATGCTTCGGGAGCGGGCGCACCGGCGTGGGATGTGCGGCCGCGCCTTGCGACTGGAGTTGGTGGTTCCCGCAGCGGTTGTCGGCATCGCGGCCGGCATGACCCTTCCTCTGCTGGTGCTCCTCGCCGGGCTGTCGCCACTGTCGGCGATCCATGTGGGACAGTACGAACGCCTGCTCCATGTCTCGTCCGGGATCCTGGGATATCTGGGCGCGCTGTTGTTCGTGTGGCGGGTCCTTCACAACTACGGTGATCCTCGCGCTAGGTCGACCGTGCGGTGGCTCGCCGTGCTGCTTCCGGTGGGTGCCGTGCTCAGTGCGGGAGTGGGAGTCGCCGTCACGAGGTGGCGGAACTTCGACGCGCCCCCCTCGGTGTTCGGCGTCGTCGGTGTCGTGGCCGTCGGCCTCGTGCTGGCGGTGGGGATCTCGCGGCTTCTGGCGGCTCGCCCGGCTTCGGAATAGTCTGAACGAGGCAGCGAGGCCGCCCATCCGGAGGCCGTGATGATCTGTGACCCGATGTGCTTCTACCCGTTCGACCGTCCGTGGGACTGGCCGTTCTGGCGTGCGTTGTTCCCCGCGTTCTTCTCGTCGTCCGTCACCTGGCCCTGGTGACCGGCTGACCCGGTACGGCCCGCTCGATCCGAATCCGTCATCCAACCCTTGATGCGTGGAGCCGGGGGACATCAGCGTCTGCGAACCTTGACCGCGACGTGGCGGGTAGGACCCAGAAACGGGCGCCGCATTTCGCCCCAACACCGCGGATGCATCTGCAAGGGTGGCCAGCGCTGGACAAAATCGTCCCGGGCGACAGAATCGTCCGGCGTTACGAGGGGGATGCCTGTGGGGAACTTCGTCGCGGACCGGTTCGCCCCGGTGCGGAAGGAACTGGTCGAATACGACCTCGACGTCCGGGGGGTGATCCCAGAGTGGCTCGACGGCCGGTACGTCCGCAACGGACCCAACCCCGTCGCGGACGTCGCGCCCGACGAGTACAACTGGTTCACCGGCGACGGGATGGTCCACGGCATTCGGCTGTCAGACGGTGACGCCGTCTGGTACCGCAATCGGTGGGTCGACTCGGAAGTGACGTCGCGGCTGCTGCATCGGGCGAGTCCCGACGAGCGGGGCAGGGCGCCGCTGCACGGCCCGTCCGCGAACACGAACGTCATCGGGTTCGCGGGTCGAACGTTGGCCCTCGTCGAGGGCGGTGCCGCATGCGCAGAGCTGTCGGCCGATCTCGACACGATCGACGTGTGTGACTTCGACGGAACCGTGCGCGGTGGATACACCGGGCACCCCGTGCTGGATCCGGTCACCGGGGAGTTGCATGCGGTCTCGTATCACTTCGGTCGCGGAAACACTGTGCAGTACACGGTGATCGGTCCTGACGGACGGCTTCGGCGCAAGACGTCAGTTCCGGTGCAGGGCAGTCCGATGATGCACGCGTTCTCGCTGACCCGTGACTACGTCGTCCTGTACGACCTGCCGGTCACCTTCGATCCACGTGCCGCAGTGCATGTCGGTGTGCCACGGCCGTTGCGTCCGCTCGCCCGGTTGGCGTTGAGTTCTGTCGTCGGCAGGGTGCGAATTCCGCCTGTGGCCATGAATCGAATGCCGAGGGTGCCTGCCGGCCGCTTCCCGTATCGATGGAACCCGCACTACCCGGCGCGTGTGGGAGTGCTGCGACGGGACTCGGATGACGCGACGGCCGTGAGGTGGACAGAGCTCGACCGGCCCTGTTACGTATTCCACCCGATGAATGCCCACAACGACGATCGCAGCATCGACATCGACCTGGTCGTCCATGAGCGCGTCTTCGATGCCGATCCGCTCGGTCCGACCGAGGGGCGGCCCAGGCTGGAACGATGGCGTATCGGCGTGCGCACCGGATCGCTCCGGCGTGACCGTCTCGCCGAGGAGCACATGGAGTTCCCCCGGATCGACGAGCGGCACGCCACCGGCGCGTGCCGGCACGGGTGGGCGGTGGGAGGCACCGACGACCTGTCCGGTGAACACCGCCTGATGCGAACGAATGCCGTCGACGGGGTTGTCGCTCAACGCGACTTCGGGAAGCGCTCTGCCGCAGGTGAGTTCACCTTCGTGCCCTCCTCTCCGGCTGCGCCGGAGGGCGAGGGTGTCGTGATGGGGTTCGTGACCGACCTCGCCGAGGAGGTCACCGACCTGCGGATTCTCGACGCCCAGACCCTCGAGGACGTGGCGACGGTGCGGTTGCCTCAGCGCGTCCCCGCGGGCTTTCACGGCAACTGGCTTCAGCAGTCACCCTGAGAGCGGGAAAATAGTGGAGCACTGGGGAGTGGCCGGCCTGTTCTCCCTCCTCGAGCAGCTGGGGGCCTGGCCTCCCGCCTCGTGAAAACCTGACTGCGCGAAATATCGAGGCCTTCGGGTGTCACATTCGACTCGTGGCCGGTGTCTTCATGCCGAGAGCAACGAATCGGAGGAGGAATCATGACGAGCACTACCCGAATTCCGAAGGCGGAGTTGACCGGCGTCTACGGCGCGGTGGTCAAGCGGATGTCCCGCAAGATGCTCGGCGAGGTGGCCGAGCCGGTCGAGGTGACCTGGCACAACCGAAAGGTGCTGAACTTCAGTTTCACCGTCGGCCGCAAGGTGCAGAAGTGGGACCGGTGCGACCAGAACCTGAAGTCGTTCGCACACATGGCGGTGGCCAGCCTCGTCGGCTGCAGCTTCTGCCTGGACTTCGGCTACTTCCAGGCCCGCAACGAGGGTCTCGACCTGACCAAGGCGCGGGAGGTGCCGCGCTGGCGCGAGTCGGACGTGTTCACGCCGTTGGAGCGTGACGTCATGGAGTATGCCGAGGCGATGACCCAGACCCCGCCGACGGTGACCGACGGGATGTCCGCGCGGCTGCTCGAGCAGCTCGGCGCGCCCGCGCTGGTGGAGCTGACCGCGTTCGTCGCGGTGGCGAACCTGATGACCCGCACCAACACCGCGTTCGGCATCGAGTCGCAGGGCTTCTCGGCCGCGTGTGGCCTCGAGCCCCTCGCACTACGCTCGACGACATGACCGACGACCCGTTCGTCACCCACCGCAGCCTGCTCTTCACCGTCGCCTACGAGATGCTCGGCTCCGCCGCCGACGCCGAGGACGTCGTGCAGGAGACCTGGCTGCGGTGGGCCGAGGTGGACCAGGCCGAGGTCCGTGACCCGCGCGCCTACCTGGTCCGGATCGTCACCCGCCAGGCGCTGAACCGGCTCCGGTCGGTCTCCCGCCGCCGGGAGGAGTACGTCGGGGAGTGGCTGCCCGAGCCGCTGCTCACCAGTCCCGACGTGGCCGAGGACGTCGAGCTCGCGGAGAACGTCTCGATCGCGATGCTCACGGTGCTCGAGACTCTCGGTCCGGTCGAGCGGGCGGTGTTCGTGCTGCACGAGGTGTTCGAGACGCCGTTCCCGGAGATCGCCGAGGCGGTGGGCAAGACGCCGGCGGCGGTCCGGCAGATCGCGCACCGCGCCCGCGAACACGTCGGTGCGCGGCGGCCGCGGATGCAGGTGGACCGCGCCCAGCAGCAGGCGGCGGTCGAGAAGTTCCTGGCCGCGGTCTCCACCGGCGACGTGCAGGCGTTGGTGGAGGTGCTCGCGCCGGACGTGGTGGTGATCGCCGACGGCGGCGGCTTCGCGGCGGCCTCCCGGAAGCCCATCGTCGGGTCCGAGCGGGTGGCGGCGTTCCTGGCCCGGGCGTCGAAGGTCACGGACCTCGTGGTGTCCACAGCCTGGTTCAACGGGATGCCCGCCGCCCGGATCGACGCCGGGGGCTCGCCGACCGCGGTGAGCCTGGTGGTCGAGGACGGCCGGATCGTCCGGATCTATGCGATCCGCAACCCGCACAAGCTGGGTTGGCTGGACAAGGTCGCGGAGTTGCGGCGTTGACCGGGTTGGCGCCTGCGTAGGGCGCGGTACCCGGGCCGCCCTGATCAGTCTCCGATCAGGGTGGCACCCAGTTCCTCTCGGTTGCAGGCACCGGTCTTCGATGCGGCGCGGTACACGTGGCCTTCGACGGTTCTGACCGAGAGCGTCAAGCGCTCGGCGATGTCCCGGTTCGACAATCCCAGTCCGACCAGGGAAACGATCTCGCGTTCCCGGGACGTGAGCGGTCCGGGTTGCATCGCTTCCCGCAGGGCGGGGGTGGTCGGGTCACCGCATTCCTGCGCAATCCTGTCCGCTCGGGAGGCGGCGGTGATGGCCGATCCGTGCAGGTCCTGATTTCGGTACGCGATGGCAGCGTGAGCGGCGGCGTCGGCGGCGGCCACCAGGTCGCCCATCTCTTCGAGTCGGACCGACGCCGCGTGCAGCGCGGCGCCGTCGTCGGCGGTCAGGGCGGCGGCAAATGCCGATGCGGCTTGTACGCGTGGACTGTCGAGCACGGCGGCCAGTCGGGTCAGTCGTGCCGCCGTCGTCCGATCCCCGAACTGCGTTGCCACCTGCAGGCACTGAACCTCACGAGCCGACTGGCCGTTCGCGCGGGCGATGTCGGATGCGTTGCGGGCGTGCGCTATTGCTTCGGTCGCCGCCCCGTGCGCTGCCGACACCCAGGCGCCGGCGAGGAGGCGTTCCGGTTCGAGGTAGGCCCAACTGGGGTGCCGATGTGCTTCGAGTTCGACGAGCGCCTGTGCCGCTGCGACTCGATCCCCGGAGATGGCGAGGGCCTGGGTTCTCGCGATTTGGTAGCGGTAGCCGAACCCATTCGTCTCGCCGGATGCGAACAGTGCCTTGACCGACAGATCGAGGAGGGGGAGGGCAGTGGCAATTCGCCCGGCCTCCAGCGCGGCGCGACCGGCGATCGCCGTGCCGAGGATGTAGGCGGCCCCGGGAAGGTCCACGGACAATTGCTGCAGGTGGCGTGCGGCGTCCTCGGCGGCCGCGATCCGCCCGGCCAGCGACAACGCCCCCACGTGTGCGTCGGTCAGCACGAACCGCATCTGCGCCGCTTCGAAGGACCGCGCGACCAGGGCGTTTCCCTCTTCGGCGGCGGCCTCGGCCTCCTCCGTCCTGCCGGCATCGCCGAGCGCGACCACCATCGCCCAGAGGGTCACCGCCTCCACGACGTCGGGGAGGCGCGTCACCTCCAGCGTCCGGATCAGCTCGATCGCCTTCAGCGGGTGTCCCACCGCCGCCCAGTAGACCGCGCGGAACGCCGTGAGCGGTGCCCGGCCGTCCGGCGGAGAACTTGCTTCGGCGACGTCGATGAGCGACTTCGCGTCCTCGGGGCGCCGGAGTGCGTAGAACATGTTGATCGCGCGAAGGAAGGCGACCCGTGAAATCTCGCGATCGGAGAATCCGGCGGTCGGAATCTGGGCCAGCACGGCGTCCGCCTCGGCGCCGCGACTGAGCCATGACAACGCATGGGCGCGAATGTAACTCGCCTCGACGGGGCCGCCGGCCGCGATCGCGGCGGCGGCCAGCCTGTCCGCCAGAACCAGATCAGCCCGCCATATCGCGCCATTCGCCGCGGTGGTGTACAGCTCGGGATCGGCGGGGAGGTCCGAGTCCAGGCTCAGTGCCGCGCGGCGGACGGTGACCCGCATTTCTTCGCCCCCGACCTCCGCCAATGCTCTCGCCACCTTGCCCCGCAGCCGGCGCAGCCGCATAGATGCGGCGCGAGCACGGCGCACCTCGCCGTACAGCGGGTGCGCCACCCGGGCCTGCAGCTCGCGTCCGGTTCCGGGGCGCTCTATCGCGATCAGTCCACGCGCATCGGCCTCCTCGATTGCGGCCGGATCGGTGATTCGTGCCAGCAAGCTGGTGTCGAGTGGCTCTCCCACGGCGAGCACGTCGACGACATCCGCTATCGGCGGTGGAAGTACTCCCATCCGTGCCTCGATCAACTCGATGAGACCGGGGGAGGAGACGGGCTCACCCGTCCAGCTCCACAGCCCGCCGAGCTCGGTGAAGCGGCCTCCGGACAATTCCTGCTCGACGACGTTGCGCAGGTACAGCACATTGCCGCGGGTGAGCTTCCACAACCGTCGCATGTCACTGGGATCGAGCGGCCCGCCGAGTGCCGCGCAGACGAGGGCGGTGGATTCCTTCTGCGACAGTGGCTGAAGTTCGAGCCGGTCGAGGAGACCGTCCTTGAGCAACGACCGGATGGCGTCGGGTACGGGTTCGCCGCAGCGGATGGTGACGATCACCTTCGCGTCGCCGCGCAGCACCAACTGGTGCAACACGAAAGCGGACAGGTCATCGAGCAGGTGAGCGTCGTCGACACCGACGACGACCTCTGTCTCGCCTGATCTGTCGGTCAGTGCGCCGATCACGCCACGGACCAGTTGCAGCTGATCCGTTCCCGGATCACCGGTCCACTCCGCGAACGCACCCAACGGCAACGAGCGTGCGGACGCTGTTGCCGCGGCCCATCGCACGACGCATCCCCTGGCCGCAGCGGAATCGAGTGCCTCGCGGGCGAGCCGGCTCTTGCCGACACCGGCGGGCCCGACCACAGCCACGCCGCGGTGGTTCCCGGTTCCGGATATTGCCCCATTGACAAAGCGCAGTTCCTCGGTGCGCCCCGTCAACGGCCAAACGCCCCGCATACTCGAATGATATGCGGGGCGACCGCCCTGGGGCTATGCCTCACCTTGTTGAGCCGCGATCGAGCATGTGCCCGCGAAACCGATGCGGACTGTCAGCTCGCCAGCTCGGATCCGTGCACCGAACCCGCGTAGCGCCGGGTGAACGACGTGCCGTCGTCGGTCGTGACGGTCACGTCGTAGCGGCCGTCGACCGTGGGCCAGCGGACGCTCGCTCGCCCGTCCGGTCCGACCTCGCAATCGCGCGGTTCCCCGCCGCCCTCCTGCGCCGAGATGGCGAAGGTCAGTGTCGTCGTACCGTGATTGGCCAGCTCCAGCTCCACCCACGCGTCCGTGGGCCCGCCTCCCCGCAGCGCCGCGCTGACGTGCGGATCGGCCGCGTCGCCGACCTGGGGCAGGGCGCCCGCGAAGTGACAGAGGAAGCCGTCGGCGCCGTGGACGGTGAAGTCGTAGCGACCCGCCGTGCGGGCGGCATCCCACTCGTAGGCGTCCGCGCCGCGCGGCGCGACCGTGAACGGAGTCCCCGAGAACGGCCGGTGCGCGTTGGGGAACACCGTGAAGTGGAACGCCACGCTCCCCTCGTTCGTCAGCTCGGCGCGGACCCGGCCGGTGGTGCGATCCACGACGGCGTCGGCCCAGGGCCGGTACGGCAGCCGCCGGTGTGGCCGCGTCCGCGGCTCCTGCGTCGGTATCACCTGGGACCCCGGGGTGGGCAGCGGCACCGGGGGCAGGTCCACGGCGGCATCTGCGGCCGCCATCAGCGCGTTCGTGTCCGGCAGCGCGGGGATCGAGTAGTCGGGATTGGCGAAGTCGAAGCAGCTCGTCAGGTCGCCGCAGACCGCTCGCCGCCACGCACTGATGTTGGGTTCGTGCACCCCGGTGACGAGCTCGAGGAAGCGCAGCACCGAGGTGTGGTCGAACACCTGGGAGTTCACCCAGCCGCCGCGCGACCACGGGGAGACCACCAGCAGCGGCACCCGGTTGCCGAGCCCGATCGGCTGCCCGTCGACGAACTCCTCGGGGGTCCCGGCGGCCGGGAAGGGCGGCACGACATGGTCGAAGTAGCCGTCGTTCTCGTCGTACATGAGGAGGAACGCGGTGTGCCGCCACACCTCGGGATTGGCGAACAGCGATTGCAGGGCGGTGTCGACCCAGTGCGCCCCGTACGCGGGGCTGGCATCGGGGTGCTCGCAGAACAGGTACGGCGACACCAGCCAGGACACCGTGGGCAGCGTCCCGTCCTGGCAATGCGCGTCGAAGTCCGTCAGGTCCCATCGCGTCATCGCGTTGACGTACCGGGGGTCGTCCTCGGCGAAGCCGTGGAACTGCGGGAAGTACTCGAGGGCGTTGTCCTCGTAGTTGCCGTCCCGTTCGTCCAGGCCGGGCGTGTGGTAGACGCGCCAGGAGACGCCGGCGTCGGAGAGACGCTCGGCATACGTCGTCCAGTCGCACACCGGGGTGGTCGGTAGCGGCGTGTTGTCGATCCACGGTCCGGTCGTGCCGTCGCGACCCGGTCCCACCGTCCCGGTCCACAGGTAGAGGCGGTTGGGGCTGGTGGGGCCGGCCATGGAGCAGAAGTAGGCGTCGCCGATCGTGAACGCGTCCGCGAGTGCGTACTGGTACGGGATGTCCTCCCGGGTGAGGTAGCCCATGCTCTGCTCGCCCTTGGCCGAGGTCCAGCGGTTCATCGCACCCCGGTTGATGGCGTCGTGGCCGCTCTCCCAGTCGTGCGGCAGGCCTTCCGCGTTCTGGGAGTTGTACCGGGTGGAGTCCATCCGGTACGGCAGGAGGAAGCCGCCGTCGGTGCGGGACCGCGCGGGCTGGCGGAAGACGCTGTCGCCGTCGGGGAAGGTCAGGGCCTGCCGGTCCTCGAAACCGCGGACGCCCCCGAGCGTGCCGAAGTAGTGGTCGAAGCTGCGGTTCTCCTGCATCAGGATCACCACGTGCCGGATGTCGTCCATGCTCAATGCCTTTCGGCCGGGTGCAACAGGGAGGCGAGGAAGGCGACGTCGGTGCCCTCGAGCGAGTCCAGGATCGTCCGTCCCGCCGCCGCCGGTACCGCAACGGAGGGGACGACGAGTACCGCGCATCCCGCGGCCTCGGCCGCCGTCACGCCCACGGGCGTGTCCTCGACCGCGACGCACGCGCGCGGGTCCACCCCGAGGGCCGCCGCGGCCGCGAGGTAGGGGTCCGGCGCCGGCTTGGAACGGGCCGTGTCCTCGACCGCGATCGTTGTGGTGAACCGCTCCGCGCCCAGCGTCTCACACACCAGGTCGACGACGCGTCGCGGTGACGCCGTCACGATCGCTGTGGGCGTCCCTGCGCGGACCAGGTCGTCGAGCAGCGACAGCACGCCGGGGCGGGGCACGACCTGGTCGGCGACCAGGGCCGTGAACACCGAATCGAGTTCGCGGGCAATCTCATCCGGGTGGGGTGCGGCCGGTCCCAGGGTCCGGCACAGGTGGGCCGCGGTGTGATCGGAGGGGCGCCCCAGGACATCCGGCGCGTCGGCGGGCGACAGGGGGCGTCCGATCCTCGCCGCGACCTGTTCGACCGCGTCCCACCAGAGTCGCTCGGTGTCGACCAGCGTCCCGTCCATGTCGAAGAGGACGGCGGCCAGGCCGTCGGGTCGGGTGTCTTGGCTCATCGTGCGCGTCTCCGAGGTCGGGGATTGGTTGAAACCGATTGCTGTACTGCACTTCTGGTTCATCCGGCGGCTCCGCGCGGGCGGTCCACCAGGGCCGGACCGTCCGGCAGTGAGAGGGTCACGGCCGTGCCCGCGCCGAGCGTGGTGGCGGCGGCGGTGGACACGTCCGCAAGGGCCTCGCGTCCGTCCGGCAACCGCACGGTCAGACGGGTGGTGGCGCCGCGGAACGTCGCGGCGACGATGCGGGACGTTCCGTCGTCGTCGGCCGTGACGCCGAGCGTCTCCGGGCGCACCAGCACGTCGACGTTGCGAGCCCCGCTCCCGGACCCGGTGGAGCCCGGAAGCTCCCCGTGGACGGGCAGACTGCGGCCGAGGACGTGCACCGCCCGCCCGCCGGCCGCGAGCTGTCCCGGGATCCGGCTCATCACCCCGACGAACTCGGCGACGAACGCCGTAGCGGGGCGCTCGTAGAGCTCGGTCGGCGGCGCACACTGTTCCATCTGCCCGGACCGCATGACCGCGACCCGGTCGGCCATGGAGAGCGCTTCCTCCTGGTCGTGGGTGACGAACAGCGTCGTGATGCCCAACTGCTGTTGCAGCCGGCGGATCTCCTCCCGCAGGGTCTGCCGCACCTGCGCATCGAGAGCGGACAGCGGCTCGTCCAGCAGGAGGACGCGGGGCTGCAGCGCAAGGGCGCGCGCCAACGCAATTCGCTGCTGTTGGCCACCGGAGAGTTGGCTCGGGTACCGCGCGGAGTGTTGGGCCAGGCCCACCAGTTCCAGCAGTTCCATCGCGCGGACGCGCCGGGTGGACTTGCCCGCCCCCTGCATCCGCAGACCGAACGCGACGTTGTCGACGGCGGTGAGATGCGGGAAGAGGCTGTAGGACTGGAACACCATGCCCACGTCCCGCCGGTGCGCGGGGATGTTCGTGATGTCCTTGCCGTCCATGAGCACCATGCCCGCGTCGGGACGTTCGAATCCGGCGACGGTGCGCAGAGCGGTTGTCTTGCCGCATCCGGACGGGCCGAGCATGGCCAGCAGCTCGCCCGGGTGGATCTCGAGGTCCAGCCCGTCCAATGCGGTGGTGGCACCGAAGGTTCGGCGTAGTCCGCGGAATTCCACGGTGGAACCGGCCCCCGCCGTGGTGGCGGGCGTCGGATCGGTCAGTAACGCGGTCATGAGGCCTCCTCGAGGCGTTTGGTGCGTCCGGCTGCGGCGACGAGCATGAGCAGCGCCCAGGTGCCGAGCAGGCCGACGATGGACACGGCCACCGACATCTGTGCCTCGGAACCGCTGACGACGACGGTCCACACGGCGAACGGCTGGTAGCCGAGGAGCGCGGCGACGGCGTACTCGCCGAGTACGAGGGCGAGGGTCAGGAAGGCGGCATTGAGCAGCGCGCCGCGCAGATTCGGCAGCAGGACATGGATGAAGGTGCGCGGCCACGAGGACCCGCACGACCGCGCGGCCTCGACGAGAACCCGAAGGTCGAGCGAGGACAGGCCGGCCTCGAGCGTGCTGTAGGCAAGCGGCAGGGCCATCAGTGCGTAGGCGAGCACCAGGATCACGGGAAACTCGGGGTCCTGCAACGCAACCAGGCCGTCGAACAGCGGTGTTCCGTAGTAGCGATCCGCGCCCCACCTCAGCAGCGTGGTGATGCCGGCGCCCAGGGCGACGGCCGGGACGACCAGCGGTAGCAGGCACACCGCCTGCACGAGCGTGCGCAGACGGGGCACGGCGATCCGCACCGCGAGCAGCGCCGGCACCAGCACGCCGAGCACCACCGCGATCGTCGCCGCGGCCACCTTCAGGGTCAACACGAGGCTGCCGGCCAGGCCCTTCGCGCCGCCGATGCCGGTGTAGGCGTCGAGACTGACCTGCTGGCCGGGCGATCCGATGCCCACGCTGAAGGCGAGCGCGCACGCGATCGGGACCACGAAGTAGAGGCCGGCGATCAGGAGCACGAGCCGTCGGCCGTGGCCGGGCCCGGTCGACGTCACGCCAGCCATCGGGCACTCCTTCGCTGCAGCGGCAGGTAGACGGCCATGACGATCGCCGCGATCAGCACCATGTCCAGGCCGAGCGCGAGGGCGATGTTGCCCTGCCCCACCAGGACGTCGCCGGACAGGCCTGCCGCGATCTGCACCGTGACCAGCTGCACGGTGCTGCCGGCGATCGCCGCCGCCGTGGCGTAGGTGCTGAATGCGGTCCCGAACAGCAGGACGAACCCGCCCAGCAACGACGGCAGCAGGATCGGCAAGGCCACGTGCCGCCAGTACTGCACCGTGCTCGCGCGATTGTTTGCGGCCGCCTCACGCCACTGCACGCGCAGACCCTCCAACGCCGGGGTGAGGGTCAGGACCATCAACGGGACGAGGAAGTAGAGGTAGACGACGGTCAGTCCCCGCATGTCGTAGAGGCTCCAGCCGAGGTCGCCGAGGTGGAAGGCGTTGGTGAGGACGCCCGCGTTGCCGAGGGTCGCCACGAACGCGAAGGCCAGGGGAACTCCGCCGAAGTTCGCGAGCACACCGGCCGCGGCCAAGACCGCCCCGCGCAGGGCCCGGAACCGCGACGTCACGATGGCGTGCGCGATCGGCAGGCCGACGATCGCCCCGATCGCCGCGGCCGTCGCCGAGAGCTTGATGCTGCCGATCAAGCTCGATCGGTACGGATCCTGCAGCGTCGCAGTCATGTTGGCCGTCGTCAGCCCGCCCTCGCCGGAACCCGTCGAGGGTGCGGTGAACGCGCCGATCACCATCGTGGCGACGGGGAGACCCAACGCGACGGCCGCGAACAACAGCAGCGGCAGGACGCCGAGCCAGCCCCCCGCCGCCGCCCGGTGGCCGCGACGACGGGGGATGGACGGGGTGTCAGCGGCGGGGGCCGGGGTGCTCCGACTCCCGGCCGCGGTCATCTGGATGCTCATCCGGCGAGCACGCCGCCCCAGCCTTGGCCGACGACTGCCTTGGCCTGCGTCGACTGTTCCTCCGTCGGGAAGACCGGTGCGGCGGCGTCGACCTCGGGCAGCCTGGCCGCCGCGGTGGCGTCGAGCGTCCCCGCCTGCTCCATCGCGGGCATGAGCACCGGCCGGGCGAAGCCCTTCAGCCAGAGGTTCTGGCCCTCGGGGCTGTAGAGGAACTCCTGCCAGAGTCGCGCCGCCGCCGGGTGCGGCGCCCACTTCACGATTGCCTGCGAGTAGAACTGGGCGAACAGGCCGTCGGCCGGGATGGCGACCTGCCAGTCGACCCCCTTGTCGCGGAGCGAGTCGCTGTAGCCGGCATTGAGGTAGTCCCAGTCGACGCTGATGGGGGTCTCGCCCTTCTGGATGGTCGCGGGCGTCGACTCGACCGGGTTGAGGTTGCCGACCTCGCGGAGCTTGGCGAAGTAGTCCAGACCCGGCGCGATGTTGTCGAAGGAGCCGCCGTTGGCGAGCGTGGCCGCGTAGACGGCCGCGAATGCGGAGCCGGACTGCGTGGGGTTGCCGGTCAGCGCGACCATGCCCTTGTACTGCGGATCGAGAAGCTCGGCAAAGGTCTTCGGGCACTTCACGACACGGGCATTGCAGCCGATCGAGACGTACCCGCCCATGTCGTTGTACCACCGCGCGTCGGTGTCCTTCTGCCCCGCGGGGATGTCGTCGAACGCCTGGACGCGGTACGGCGACAGAATTTCCTGCTCGGCGGCGCTGATGCCGAAGGCGTGGCCCACGTCGAGGACGTCCGGCGACCGGTCCTGTCCCTTGCGTGAGGTCGCGGCGTTGATCTCGTCCTGACTGGAGGCCTCCGGATTCTCGACCTCGACGTCGATCCCGTACTTCGCCTCGAAGGTGTCGATGATCTCGCCGTAGTTGGCCCAGTCCCGCGGCAGGGCAATGGCGTTCAGCTTGCCCTCCTCCTTGGCCGCGGCGATGAGGCCGTCCATGCCGCCGAAGTCCTCGGCCGAGGTGGCGGTCGCGGCCGTGCCGGCGTCGCCGTCCGCCTTCGTGGTGGTCAGTCCGCAGCCGGCGAGGGCCGACAGGGCGATCGCCAGCGAGCAAGCGAGGCTCGCCCGGCGAAGGTGGTGTAGTCGCATGGTGTCTCCCGGGATCAATGTTGTCTATACAACGTGACCTCATTTCGCCAGAGCGAGGTGGCCGCTGGGTGAACGAGTCGTAATCGAGCCGTGAAGATTCACCGGCCAGGAACCGTCGCATCCTTGCGGATGTGCGTCTGTGACCAGTGTGAATAGTTCTGGGAGCTACGATCGGGACCAAGATGACCGGGCCAGAAGGGAGACGAGCATTGGCTGAGTCGAGGGGCAAACGCCCCGGGGCCGAGTACGAAAAGTTGGCAGCCAAGTTGCGGGAGGCGATCACATCGGGGGAGTTCGGCTCCGGGGACCGGCTGCCCAGCGAGGAGAGCCTCGCCGGGACGTACGGAGTCTCCCGTGGCACGGTCCGTCAGGCGCTGGCCGTCCTGCGCGCGAACGGGTTGGTCACCTCACGGCGTGGCACCCGCCGCGTCATCCTCGGGACGGCGCGCACGCAGAGCTTCTTCGAACTGCTCAGCTTCAGCGGCTGGGCGCACTCGATCGGCGAGGATCCCGGAAGCCGAACGGTCGCCGTCGAGCACCGGGTCGCCCTGCCGCTCGAGTGCGAGCAGCTCCAGCTCGCATCGGGATCGCGGATCTACCAGGTGGTGCGGCTGCGGACTCTCTCCCGCGTCCCCGTCATGCTCGAGCGCGCGATCTACCCGGAGCAGATCGGAAGACTGGTCGCGGACCTGCCGCCGGAGGCCACCTCGCACGCGTCCCCCCTGCTGGACGCGGGCGTCGTGTTCGCCGATGCCGATCACACCGTCGACCTCGTCGAGGCGGATGGGGACGACGCCCGTCACCTGGGGTGCGTCGAGGGCTCGCCTCTGCTGCGCGAGCGCAGGCGCGTCACCGACCCGGCCAGCACCCCGCTGCTGTGGTCCGACGACCGCTTCCTCCCCGGCACGGTCTCGTTCACCGTGCACAACTCGGTGGCCAGCACGGCCCTGTCTCGTCGCCGTGGCTAGCCCCGGTAGGCCGACGTCGCTGCCGGAGCTGCGGCTCAGTCTCCCGGCGGTCCGGCACAACGTCGAGCTCATGGCGGCGTGGTGCCGCGACCGCGGCGTCGAGCTGAGCCCGCACATCAAGACGACGATGACGCGCCCCATCGTCGAGCGGCAGCTGCGTGCCGGCGCGTGGGGCGTCACGGTCGCCACGGTTCGCCAGGCGTCCCTGGCCCTCGAATGGGGGGCGCGGCGCATCCTCATCGCCAACGAGGTGATCCATCTCCCCGACCTCGAGCAGTTGCGCGCGTGGCTGGACGCGGACCCGACACTCGAGCTCTACCTGCTGGTGGACTCGACGGCGGGCCTGAGCCTGGCGGGAACGGCCATGCGGGGCGCCGTCAATCCCCTGAGGGTCCTCGTCGACGTCGGGACGCCGGGCGGGCGAACCGGTGTCCGTACGGTCTCGGCGGCGGTGAACCTCGCGCGGGAGTGCGAGCACACGTCGGGAATCGCCCTGGCGGGCGTCGCTGGGTACGAGGGCGTTCGCCCCAACCGGCGGGACGCGGACGTCGTCGCGCAGGTCGACGAGCACTGCCGGGAGACGGTGGCGGCCTTCCGTGCGGTGTCGCCGTGGATCCGGGCCGAACGGCCCGTGTTCAGCATGGGTGGCTCCGCCTTCCCGGACCGGGTCGTCGACGCCATCGCGGACCTTCCCGACCGGGGCGGGCGGCTGATCCCGGTGCTGCGGTCGGGTTGCTACGTGACGCACGACCACGGCACGTACGCGGAGGTGTCCCCGGTGCCGGGACTGCGTGCGGCCCTGACGGTCCGGGCCGTGGTCCTGTCCGCGCCGGAGCCCGGGCGGATCGTGGTCGGCGCGGGGAAGCGCGAACTGCCCTACGACGCGGGCCTGCCGGTCCTGGTGTCCGCCACCGATTCCCGGGGAGTGCCCCGTGAGGCGGCGAGAGCGACCGCGACCCAGATCTACGACCACCACCTCGTCCTCACCGACGCCGAGGGGTTGGACGTCGGTGACGTCGTCGACCTCGGGATCTCCCATCCCTGTTCGGCTTTCGACCGTTGGCCCGACATCACGGTGGTCGAGGACGGCCGAGCGCAGGACGTGTGGCACCCGCAGTTCCGTTGAGCCGAGGTGAGGCATGCGTATCCGGCCGGGCAGGGGTAACGGTCGGGCGGGCAAATCGGATGTATCGGTAGGTTTTCGGTCATTCGACGGAGGGGGATTCATCGATGATGGGTATTCGAGCGAGGCGCGTACTCGCCGGGGGCGCGGCCGCGGTCGCGATTGGTGTAGGGGCGGTGGCTCCGGCTGGTGCCACCACCGATCCGCTGGCGCCCGTCACTGCGGCGGCTTCCAGTCTCGAGGCGCCCTATGGGATGACCGTCAAGACGCTGACCGCCGCCCGGGACGCCGGGTTCCCGATCTACGAGGCGGCGGAAAAGGTTCTGTACCAGGCCCCGAAGAGGGCGTTCTGGATGATCGAGTACCGGCGGGTGTCCAGCGACTACGACCTGAGTTCGCCCACGACGAAGTTCGTGGCCGTGGGTGCGGTCGGGCCGGACACCTTCTGGGTGTCGCCGGACTCGGTCCCCGGGGTGATCAGCATCAACAGGACCTGGCACCACCAGGACAATGTCGCGTTCCCGATGGTGGGATTCGAGCAGACCGATCAGCGCTTCACCAACAGTCCGCTGGTGCAGCTGCCGGGCGGTGGCCCGGGCATCGGAATCGCACTCATCACCTAGCGGGCCCGGTCTGGCGGTTCCGGTTGCTCGTGGTCCCCTCATCCGCGGTGCGTGGGTGAGGGGACTTCCGTCTCGTACTGACGATTCACAACGCCGGCGTGCCCATGCGCGTATCCACGAGCGGGCCTTGCGTCGACAGGCGAGATCACCCGCAGCACTCAGGCCTGGCGGGTCGAGCGTCTGGGGGGACTTCCTCGGCTCTGCTGCGTCCTCGCGCGAGTGACCTGCCGCTCGACGGTGGGGGTGAGGGCCTGTCCGGCGGTGTCGGCGGTGCCGGTCGGAGGCCGCTCCACGTGCGGCAGGTCGGGTATCCCGACTCGCTCGCCGAGTGGTCGACCGCCGGCGGGTTGCCGGTACTCGACCGAATTGAGTGGCGGCGAACCCTTGACGAAGCTGTATATACAGGACTATACATATCGCGATGGTGTGACTCGCCGCACAGTGCGAGGGGCCGGCCCGGCCGGATCCACCAGCACAGTCCAGGGAGATCGATTGTGAAAGACACCGCCGCGGCCCTGACCCGAGGTCTGACAGCACGCCACATCAGGTTCATCGCCTTGGGTTCGGCCATCGGGACCGGACTATTTTACGGATCGGCGGAAGCGATCAACCGGGCGGGTCCGTCGGTGTTGCTCGCCTACCTCATCGGTGGTGCGGCGATCTACATCGTGCTGCGCGCGCTCGGCGAGATGGCCGTGAGCAATCCCGTGTCGGGTTCGTTCGGAGAGTACGCGAGCAAGCACCTGGGGCCGCTCGCCGGATTCATGACCGGCTGGACGTACACCTTCGAAATGATCGTGGTGTGCCTCGCCGACGTGACCGCATTCGGCGTCTACATGGGCTTCTGGTTCCCCGACGTGCCGCGGTGGATCTGGGTGCTGTCCATCATCTTCTTCATCGGCGCGATCAACCTGCTCAGCGTCAAGGTCTTCGGCGAGGTGGAGTTCTGGTTCACCCTCGTCAAGATCGTCGCGATCGTCGCGATGATTGCCGGGGGAATCGCGATCCTGATCTTCGGGTTCGGGATCCACGACACCAGCGCCGGAGTGAGCAGTCTCTGGTCCGACGGCGGCTTCTTCGCCACCGGGTTCGGCGGGTTTGTCAGCTGCTTCGCGATCGTCATGTTCGCCTTCGGCGGCACTGAGATCATCGGCATCACCGCGGGCGAGGCGGAGGACCCGGAGCGCACCATTCCCCGCGCGATCAACACCGTC
Source organism: Rhodococcus sp. P4_F5 (assembly GCF_056401315.1). Lineage (NCBI taxonomy): Bacteria > Bacillati > Actinomycetota > Actinomycetes > Mycobacteriales > Nocardiaceae > Rhodococcus > Rhodococcus sp. P4_F5. Next base: position 153,891 of record NZ_JBFUJP010000002.1, read on the forward strand.
CCGGTGCGCATCATCCTGTTCTATGTACTCACCCTCGCCGTGATCATGGCGATCAACCCGTGGCAGTCGATCGGATCCGAGGGCAGTCCCTTCGTGCAGATCTTCCAGGGGCTCGGCATCGGACCGGCCGCGACAGTGCTGAACATCGTGGTGATCACGGCGGCTCTGTCCGCGATCAACAGCGACATCTTCGGCGCCGGACGGATGATGTTCGGTATGGCCCAGCGTGGTCAGGCCCCCGCGTCGATGGGCAAGGTCTCCCGCAACGGGGTGCCCTGGATGACGGTGGTCATCATGACGATCACGCTGCTCTTCGGAGCGCTCCTCAACTACCTGATCCCGGACAAGGTGTTCCTGGTCATCGCGTCGATCGCGACCTTCGCGACGATCTTCGTCTGGCTGATGATCCTGCTCTCGCACTACCGCTCGCGGCAGCGGATGGATCCGGCCGAGGTGGCCGCGCTGAAGTTCCCGGTGCCGTTCTGGCCGTACGGGCAGCTGATCGCGATCGGCTTCCTGGTGTTCGTGATCGCGGTGCTCGCCTTCGACGCCGACACCCGCGTCGCACTGGTCGTCGGCGCGGTCTGGCTGGCACTGCTCGCCCTCGCCTTCCGCCGGTGGGTGCGACCCGAGCCGGCGCCGGCCGAACCCCTACACGCGGACCGCGTGTCCTGACCCACCGACAAATTTCTCGCTACCGCTCATTCGAAACGGAGAACAATCATGAGCACGAACACCCTCCCGCACATAGAGAAGCGCGCAATGGACATGAATGAGCCCGTCGTCGTCGGAGTCGGCGCCGTGACGCCGGAGGAGTTGGTGCGCGTCGCCCGGTTCGGCGCACCGGTACGACTGTCCGACGAGGCGCTCTCGGCGATCGGGGCCAGCCGCAACCGCATCCAGGCCCTCGCCGAGGACCCGAGGCCGGTGTACGGGGTCTCGACCGGATTCGGTGCGCTCGCTACCAGGCACATCCCGCTGGAGATGCGCGCACAGCTGCAGCGCAGCCTGATCCGCTCGCACGCCGCCGGATCCGGTCCGGAGGTGGAGCGCGAGGTGATCCGGGCGCTGATGCTGCTGCGGCTGTCCACGCTGGCGACCGGCCGGACCGGCGTCCGACCGGAGGTGGCCCAGGTCTACGCGGGGCTGCTGTCGGCCGGTATCACCCCGGTCGTCCACGAGTACGGCAGCCTCGGCTGCTCGGGCGACCTCGCGCCACTGGCGCACGTGGCGATGGCCGTGATCGGGGAGGGCACGGTGCGGGACGCCGACGGCGAGCTCACCTCGGCCGCCGAGGCCCTGGCCGCCGCCGGCATCGAGCCGGTCGAGCTCAAGGAGAAGGAGGGCCTGGCCCTCATCAACGGCACCGACGGCATGCTGGGCATGCTGGTGCTGGCCTGCCACGACCTGCACAAGCTGCTCTCCCTGGCGGACGTCACCGCGGCGATGAGCGTCGAGGGGCTGCTCGGCACGGACAAGGTGTTCGCGGCAGACCTGCAGGCGCTGCGCCCGCAGCCCGGTCAGGCCGTGGCGGCCGCGAACATGACCCGGGTGCTCGCCGGATCGGGAATCGTCGCCAGCCACGCCACCCCCGACTGCACGGTCGTGCAGGACGCCTACTCGCTGCGGTGCGCGCCGCAGGTCGCGGGCGGCGCGCGCGACACCCTTGCACACGCCGAGCGGGTGGCCTCGTTCGAGCTGGCGAGCGCCGTCGACAACCCGGTGGTGACCCTCGACGGCCGGGTCGAGTCCAACGGCAACTTCCACGGGGCGCCGGTCGCGTACGTGCTCGACTTCCTCGCGATCGTCGTCGCCGACCTGGCGAGCATGAGCGAGCGCCGCACGGATCGATTCCTCGACGTCGCACGCAACCACGGGTTGCCGCCGTTCCTGGCCGACGACCCCGGCGTGGACAGCGGGCACATGATCGCGCAGTACACGCAGGCCGCGATCGTGTCCGAGCTCAAACGGCTCGCTGCGCCCGCGAGCGTCGACTCGATCCCCTCGTCCGCCATGCAGGAGGACCACGTGTCGATGGGCTGGTCGGGCGCCCGCAAGCTGCGGCGTGCCGTCGACGGGCTCACCCGGGTGCTCGCCATCGAGGCGCTCACCGCCGCCCGTGGCCTGGACCTGCGTGCCCCGCTCGAGCCGTCGCCCGCGACCGCCGCCGTGCGCGACAAGATCCGTGAGCACGTCCAGGGGCCGGGCACGGACCGCCACCTGGCGCCCGAGATCGAGGCCGCGGTGCAGTTGGTCGCCTCCGGGGCGCTGCTCGACAGCGCCGAGGCCGTGGTCGGCAAGCTCAGCTGACCCGCTCCGCTCGCCGCAGTCGAATGACGAATCGGACTTCAGGTGAAACCGAGTACGGGACACCGTCGTTCCGTACCGCGGCGTCCGACCGCAGGGTGGTGCCCTGGCTCAACGGCCAAGGCACCACCCAGGTGGTCGCGGCGACCGACCAGTGGCGGGTGAGCATCGCCGAGGAACCGACCGAGTCGAGGTTCTCGGTCATCGAGGGATACGACCGATTGATCACGCCCATCGGCTCGGTGTCCCTCGAACTCGCCGGGCCGCCCTTCGTCGCCGCACCGGGCTCGGTCGACGCGGCCACCGTGGTGCGCCACGTCGTCGATCCGTTGCACACCTTGGCCTTTCCCGGCGAGTGGGCGCCGGCATCGCGGGCGTCCTCGCGCACCCGGGCGCTCAACGTCATGGGTCGGCGGGGAGAGGTTGACATGACGGTGGAGATCGGCTCCGCCGAGATCCCCGACGACTCGGCTTCGGTCCGGATCTTCCTCGACCTCGTGACCGAGGCCGCCCTGATCGTGCCGCCCGGCGAACCGATGCCGCCCGTGCCTCGGGGTCGGTGCGCGCTCGTCTCGATATCGCCCGCCGGGCCGCACGCACTTCGGGTGTCGTCGACGGACTGACGATGGTCCGCAGGCTCGAACGCCCGCGTCCCACGAATGCGTTTGGCGGACTAGCGAACCGGTGTTCGAGTGGGGATGTGTGTCCCGAATTCGCTCGCAACCAGGTAGTCCACCCAGGCCCGCAACGCGGGCCGCACCGGAGGCGGCACCAGTCCGGCCCGCTCGGCGAGTGCCCGTGCGGATTCGGTCGGATACCGGTCGGCGGAGAGGAAGCCGAGGGTCTCCGGATCCGCGCCGGTCAGCCGCGCGGGCAGCCTCCGGATGACCCCGACCGGCACGTGGAATCGAGGGGGTCGCACGCCGAGTGTCTGTGCGACGTCGCGGAGCAGCTCGCCCAGCAGCGGGGTGTCCTCGTCCAGAACCCACAGCGCCGCAGCGGGTTCCGCGTGCTCGGGCACGGCGGCGAGGAACCGGGCGAAGTAGTCCGCGGTGACCACGGGGACCCAGACGTCCTTGCCGCCGGGGATCACCGGGAGCTTGCCGCGGTGGAGGTCGCGGACCATGTCGGCCAGCCCGATGAACTGGGTGGTCTCGCCGGTCTCGGAGTCGCCGATGACAGTCGACGGGTTGACGATCGCGTACGGAATGCCGTTGGCCTCGGCGTGATCGCGCACGGCGTGGTCGGCCTCGACCTTGCTGGCCTCGTAGGCGCCCTTGTCCCGGTAGAGCGTCGCGTTCACGGTGACGCCGGCCACGCGGTACCCGCTGATGTGCACGAACCGTCGCAGCTGTGGCAGGTCCTGCGCCCAGCGCAGCGCGGCCACGGCCCCGTCGACGTTGACCGTGCGAGCCTCGGTCTCGGTGAGCCCGAAGGCGAACCGCCCGCCCAGGTTGTAGACGTCGCGCACGGTGGGCAACGGGTCCAGGCCGAGGCCCGGCGCGGTCAGGTCCCCGTCGACGACGGTCAGCCGCTCGGTGTTCCCGCCGTGGGCGGCCACCCAGTCGCGGAGCTCGTCGCCGCGTTCGGCCGCGTTCCGGACCATGGCGGCGACGTGCCTGCCCTGTCGGGTGAGTTCGGGGATCAGCCATCGGCCGATCAGTCCGGTGGAGCCGATGACGAGGGTGTCGGGCGTGCTCATGAGGCCTCCAGTAGTTTCCGGACGGCGCGGACCGCCGCGTCGATGGGTTCGCGGGACCGCCGCACCCGGCCGACGAGGAGTGCGCCCTCGATGAGGGCGAAGACCTCGGTGGCCAACGCGGCGTCGCCGAGGAGGTGTGCGAGGGAGGCCTCCCAGTCGGCGTAGATCTCGGCGCACACCCCGCCGAGCGGGGCGGTGCCCGCCGTCTCGAGGGCGACCGTCGCGATCGGGCATCCCTTGGTGAAGTCGGAGGCGACCTGCCGGTCGGCGAGCGCTTCCAGGAGCCGTGCGATGACGTCCGCCGGCGAGCCGCCGAGGGAGTCGGCCATCAGGTCGTCGAGCGTGCCCGCGCTCTGCCGGAGCGCGGCCTCGACCAACTCGTCCTTGCCGCCCGGGAAGTGGAAGTAGAGCGAGCCGCGCGGCGCCCCGCTCCGTTCGAGCACCTCCGTGACGCCGGTCGCCGCCACGCCCTTCTCCTCGACCGCGGCCGCCATGACCGTGATCATCCGCAGTCTGGTCTCCTCGCCTTTCTTCATGAGGTCAATATAGACCGGTCTACATATTTTGTTCTACTCGGCCAGTGCGCGAAGGGTGCGCAGCATCTTGCGGCTCATCACGAAGCTGATCGGTTCGAGCAGGGTCGGGCCGAACGCGAGACTGCTCGCCCGCCCACCGCTGTGGGCGTAGCGTCCCCGCTCGATCAGGCGGGTGCCCCCGTCCCCGTCGTCGAGCAGGTGGAACGCCCACAGCGACGCGTCGGCGCCGTCGGGCGACGAACCGATCAGCACCAGATGCCGGCCCGGCTCGATCGCGGCGACCGTCAGCGGTGGCGCTTTGGGGTGCAGCAGCACCGGATCACCCACCGCGAGGTGTTGGAACCGGTCGAGCACGTCGGTGGCGTTCTGGACGTGGCAGCCGACGAGGTTCTCGAGACCGGGGTAGCTGTAGAACCCGCCGCGGCCCTGGCCGAGCTGAACGATCCACGGCCACAACCGCTCCGGTGGTGCCGCGACGGTGATCGCATGGGTGTAACTCCAGGTCGCGTCGGGGACCAGGTCGTCGCCCGGGAAGGTGGCCGCGGCTTCTTCGTCCGTGGCACCCCAGGTGGCGCGCCAGTGGCGCAAGGGTCGCGCGAGCAGGTTCGCCGCAATCAGGACTGCGCCGCCGACCGACTCCACCACGGTGTGGGCGCGGTCGGTGGCGACCGCCCCGGCGCGGACCGCTACGTCCGTCTCCGCGGGCGGGCGGTGTCCGCGCTGGGCGAGCCACTGGTCGCGGCGCAGTCCCGGGACCACGTGATGCCGGATCGAGCCGCGGGTACTGACCGGCGCGAGCAGCCACCACAGTGCGTGCACGTACGCCTCCGCCCGCTCGGGGCCGTCCCATTCGTACACGCCCCGATAGACCTCGCGCTCGTCGTGGGCGACCCACAGTTTCGAGACGAATCCGGGAAACCCCACGAACAGAGGGGTGTTGAGCAGGCTCTCCCACCGGAACAACGTGTGTGCCCGTCCGTGGATCCCACGGAGACGGAATTCGACCACCAGCACGCACGGGTCGGCTGTCGGAGGTTGCACCACCACGGTCTCCCGGTAGACCCGGCCGCGCGCGTCGTCGAAGCCGAGTTGCTCGCCGACCCACGAGGTACGACGGCGGACGCGCCGTCGCGACGCCAGCACGGCGGTCATCGCGACGGAACGGACGATCCTTTTCGCGGCCACGCCGAACGCCAGATGCTCGGAAGTCGAACCGGACATGGTCACCTCTCCGGCGGCGACGGCGGAATCGTCCGCATGGCCACCTGCTCAAGACCCGTCAGTCGGACTCTAACTGAGCGGGCCCCCGGCAGCACCGCGTCAGACACGACTCCGTCAACGGACACGCTCATGGCAGTGTCGCGACACGGTAACTCGACCAGTTCCCTGAAACGGACATGTTCGGTTGGGGGACTGTTTCGGCCGAAACGTTGGAAATCCTCGGCTCGACGCGGCGGCGGGCGCACGCGTCGAGCCGAGGACGTTTGGGGGTCGGGCTCAGTGGGTCCGGGGGCCGAGCGCGGTGGTGACGATCCGGTGGATCAGTCGCGCCGCGGTCCGCGCCGTGCGGTTGTCCACGTCGAGAGCGGGGTTCAGCTCGGCGACGTCGACCAGCCGTAGCTTGCCGCTGCGCGCCACCAGGTCGCACACCCGCTGGATCACCTCGAGCGGTACACCGAACGCGGCCGGGGCGCTGACCCCGGGGGCGACCGCGGCGGGCAGCACGTCGAGGTCGATCGTCAGGTAGACCACGTCGACGTCGTCGAGGAACTCCTCGACGAACGCCTGTACCGCAGGAAGATTCGTCGCCGTGCAGTCGTCGTCGAGGAGATGGCGGACGCCGAGTTCGGCCGCGGTGGCGAACAGCGCCGAGGTGTTGCTGGGTTGCGAGATGCCCAGGACCGCATAGTCGAGGGCCCGGCCCTGAGCGATTTCGCGGTCGGCCATCTGCCGGAACGGGGTTCCGGAGCTCGGCCGGGGGGCGCGCCGAAGGTCGAAATGTGCGTCGAGGTTCAGGACACCGAGGCGCGCACCCGATGCGACGGCCGCCGAGTTCGCGATGCCGAGATAGCTGCCGTACGCCACCTCGTGTCCGCCGCCGAGGACGGTGACGAGGCCCCCGGCGTCGAGCAGTCCGGTGACGGCCGAGCCGAGCCGGTCCTGGCCGCCCTCGAGATCCTCGCCGACGACCTCGACGTCACCCGCGTCGAACACCCGGACCGGGGCGGCGAGCGACATGGAGGCGAGCGCGGTACGCAGCGCGGCCGGGCCGTCGGCGGCGCCCGGACGCCCCTTGTTGCGGCGCACCCCCTCGTCGCTGCGGAACCCGATGAGAACGCCTGCGCCGGAGCCGGTTCGGCCCTCGAGCGGTGCGACGGCGCGGTGCCAGCGCAGGTGTTCGTCGCCGGGGCCGTCGTCGCGCCCCGACCAGGCCGCGGGGGCGAGGTCCACGCTGCTCATCGTCGGTGCCCGTCCTTCCAGACCTCACGCACCAGCGCCACCCCGGGCCGGTAGGCCAGGTGCAGGTGGGACGGTGCGTCCAGCGCGATCAGATCGGCTCGGGCGCCGACCCGGATGCGCCCGATGTCGGTGCGCTGCAACGCAGCGGCGCCGCCGGCCGTCGCGGCCCACACGGCTTCGTCCGGGCTCATGTGCATCTCGCGCACCGCCAGCGCGATGCAGAAAGGGATGCTGGTGGTGTAGCTGGTTCCGGGATTGCAGTCCGCGGCCAGTGCGACGGTGGCGCCGGCGTCGAGTAGAGCGCGGGCGTCGGGGTACTTGTTGCGCGTGGAGAAGTCGGCTCCGGGCAGCAACGTGGCGACGGTGTCGCTCGCCGCCAGCGCCTCGACATCGGCATCGGTCGTGTAGGTGACGTGGTCGACGGACGCGGCGTTCAGCTCGACCGCCAACCGAACGCCGGCGCCGTAGCTGAGCTGATTGCCGTGCACCCGCGGGGTGAGCCCGGCGGCGATGCCGGCCTCGAGTACGGCCCGCGACTGGTCGGCGTCGAACGCGCCCTCTTCGCAGAACACGTCGATCCACTTCGCGTGCGGGGCACACTTGGGGACCATTTCCTCGACCACCATCCGCACGTAGTCGTCGCTGCGTCCCGCGAATTCCGGCGGCGTGACGTGCGCGGCGAGCAGGGTCGTCTCCGCGGTGTGTGCGGAGGCGACCTCGAGGCTGCGCAACTCGTCCGGGACCGACTGCCCGTAGCCGGACTTCGTCTCGATCGTGGTGGTGCCCGAGTGCAGCGACTCGGCGACGAGCCGGGCCACGTTCGCGCCCAGTTCGCCGTCCGAGGCGGCCCTCGTGGCGGCAATGGTGGTCCGGATACCGCCTGCTCCGTACGGGGCGCCGGTCATCCGGGCCGCGAACTCCTCCGCCCGTTCGCCGCCGAAGACGAGGTGGGCGTGGCTGTCGACGAACCCGGGCAGGGCGGCCCGGCCACGCAGGTCGTATCGGGATCCGGCACTGCCCTCCGGGATTCGGGATCGGGGGCCCACCCACTGGATGAGCCCGGCTCCCATGACCACGGCGGCGTCGTGGATCAGGCCGAGCGGGCCGGCGCCGTTCTCGGGATCATTGGTGACCAGGGTGCCGATGTTGTCGACGACCGTCCACCGGCCGTCCTGCCCGGGTGCGTCGAGCATGGGTTACGCCTCCCGCATCGGGATGCGAACGCCGCGCTCGGCGGCGACCTGCGTCGCGTGCTCGTACCCGGCGTCGGCGTGCCGGATGACGCCCATGCCCGGGTCGTTGGTGAGGACCCGCTCGAGCTTCTGCGCGGCGAGGTCGCTGCCGTCCGCGATGCACACCTGACCGGCGTGGATGGACCGGCCCATGCCGACGCCGCCGCCGTGGTGGATGGACACCCAGGACGCGCCGGAAGCGGTGTTGACGAGGGCGTTCAGCAGCGGCCAGTCGGCGATGGCGTCGGAACCGTCGGCCATGGCCTCGGTCTCGCGGTAGGGCGATGCCACCGATCCGGAGTCGAGGTGGTCGCGGCCGATGGCGAGCGGCGCGGACAGCTCGCCGGAGGCGACCATCTCATTGAACTTGAGCCCCGCCTTGTGGCGTTCGCCGTAGCCGAGCCAGCAGATGCGGGCGGGCAGGCCCTCGAACTGAACCTTCTCGCCCGCCATGGTGATCCAGCGCTTGAGGTGCTCGTTCTCGGGGAAGAGCTCGAGAATCGCGCGGTCGGTGGCCTCGATGTCCTTGGGGTCGCCGGAGAGCGCCGCCCACCGGAACGGTCCGAGGCCCTCCTCGAAGAGCGGCCGAATGTAGGCGGGAACGAAACCGGGAAACTCGAATGCCCTGTCGTATCCGCCCTTTCGGGCCTCGTCACGGATCGAGTTGCCGTAGTCGAACACCTCGGCGCCGGCATCCATGAACCCGACCATGGCCTCGACGTGCGCGGCCATCGACTTCTGTGCCTCGAGGGTGAAGTGCTCGGGGTCCTTCTCGGCCATCGCGTGCCAGTCTTCGAGCGCGATCCCGACCGGCAGGTAGGACAGCGGATCGTGCGCGGACGTCTGGTCGGTGACGATGTCGATCGGGGCGCCCATCTCGAGCAGGGTCGGGAAGACCTCGGCGGCGTTTCCGACCAGGCCGATGGACAGCGGCTTGCGGGCGTCGCGCATCTCGACGGCCAGCGCGAGCGCGGCGTCGATGCTCTCGGCCTTGGTGTCGAGGTAGCCGTGGGCGATACGGCGGTCGATGCGGGACGGGTCGACGTCGACACAGATGGCCACGCCGTCGTTCATGGTGACTGCCAGCGGCTGCGCCCCGCCCATGCCGCCCACGCCGGCGGTGAGGGTGATGGTTCCGGCGAGGGTGCCGCCGCTGTGCTCGTAGCGACCGGTGGCCGCGAGCTTGCGCGCCACCGCGCCGAAGGTCTCGTAGGTGCCCTGCAGGATGCCCTGGCTGCCGATGTAGATCCAGGAGCCGGCCGTCATCTGGCCGTACATCATCAGGCCCTCGGCCTCGAGCTTGCGGAAATGCTCCCAGTTGGCCCAGTCGCCGACCAGGTTGGAGTTGGCGAGCAGGACCCGCGGCGCCCATTCGTTGGTACGGAAGACCCCGACCGGCTTGCCGGACTGCACGAGCATCGTCTCGTCGGACTTCAGCGTCTGCAGCGTGCGGACGATGGCGTCGTAGGCCTCCCAGCTGCGCACGGCGCGACCGGTGCCGCCGTAGACCACCAGGTCGTCGGGTCGCTCCGCGACCTCGGGGTCGAGGTTGTTCATCAGCATGCGCAGGGCGCCCTCCTGCTGCCAGCCGAGGCAGGTCAGTTCGGGGCCGCGCGGGGCCCGGACGGGCCGGGGTCCGGTGGGGGAGTGGTTGGTCATCTCGGGTCTCCTGACGATGGTGTGTGACCCCCATGACACCTGTTCGATGCGACGCGGAACAGTGCCTCCGCCGAGAATTCTCGGATACGAGACAGGTTGAGTTGAGCGCCTCCGGTCGGGTGCCGATCAGTCGGCCGATAGACTGGGGTGAAACGAGAGTGCCCACCAACGGGCGGATGTGGACGGGGATCAGGGTGGCGATTGACGAGTCCGATGTGGCGTCGCTCTATCGGGCCCGCGGGCACGAATCCGCGCCCGCCTATCAACGGGTCAAGAACCTCATTGCCGAGCAGATCGTCTCGGGCCGTTGGCCGGAGGGAGACCAGCTGCCATCGGAGAACCAACTCGTCAACAGCCTGGGGTTGTCTCGAATGACCGTCAACCGGGCGTTGCGCGAACTGAGCGCGGACGGGCTGGTCGTGCGGCTCATGGGTGTCGGCACGTTCGTCGCCGAGAAAAAGGTCAGCTCAGCACTTTTCGAGGTACGCAACATCGCCGACGAGGTGACGCACAGGGGACACCGGCATCGCAGCGAGGTGGACTTCCTCCGCGCCGAGCCCGCCGAGGCGATCATCGCGCACCAGTTGGGAGTGCCCGACGGGAGCCCGGTGTTCCATTCCCGGGTGGTGCATTTCGAGGACGATCTGGCCATCCAGGTCGAAGATCGGCACGTCAATCCGGAGATCGCGCCCGAGTATCTCGACCAGGACTTCGCCGCGCAGACGCCCAACAACTACCTGATGTCGGTCGCGCCGCTCGGCCGGGGCGAGCACGTGGTCGAGTCGGTGCTCGCGACTCCGGACGAGTGCCGGCTCCTGGGGATCGGCGAGGCCGAGCCGTGCCTGCTGATCCACCGGCGCACCTGGTCCGAGGGCAGGCTGGTGAGCACCGCGCGACTGGTACACCCGGGCTCGCGTTACCGGCTCGAGGGCACCTTCGAGACGCAGTGAACCCGGAGCGGCCGCGGTGAGCCGCGGCCGCTCGCCCCGGCGGCGATCGGCTCAGACGCTACCGACCAGGCTCCGGATCTGGCGCACCGCAACGGACATGGCCGCGACATCGACGGACGAGTTCTCGAAGATCGCGTCGAGAGTCGAGCGTGCCCGCAGGAGACGGGTGGAGTTCCGCTCCTCCCACCGCGCGATCATCTCGGCGGCGGATTCCCCGGCGCCCGCCGGGTTGCCGAGCAGGTCCAGGCACAGCGCGCGCAGGGAGCCGTAGAGCTCGTCCCGCATCGCAAGGCGGGCAAGTGAGTTCCATCGGTCGTGGTAGGCCAGTCTCGACACCGACTGCAACAGGTGCACCGCGCCGAGATGTTGGCTCAGTGCGTAGTACAGCTCCGCGACCTCGGGCACCTCTCGGCCGCTGACGTCGGCGACCTCGATGATGTCGAGCAGGCCGAACTGGTCGAGCAGCAGGTGAACCCGGGCAGCGAGATCGTGCGGGACACCGGCATCGACCGACGTGGCGACCCGCGCGTGCAGATCGGCAAGCTCTTGTCCGCGAAGCCAGTCCGGGACCATGTGTGCGTGGCGGGCGAGTCGGGGCGCGAACCTGGCGACTTCGGCGCCGATGTCGAGGGGCTGCGGCCGGTTGGCCAGCAGCCAGCGCGAGGCCCGGTCGAGCACCCGCTGGGTGTCGACCACCAGGGCATCGGTGACGGCCGTCGGCAGTCCACTCTCGTCGATGTCGGCCCACAACCGGTTCAGGTCGAAGATCCGGGCCGCGACGACGTGGGCACGCACGGCGTCGGACCCGATCGCCGCCGAGTCCTCCGCGAGGCGGAACGCGAAAGTGATTCCGCCGTGGTCGATCACGTCGTTCGTCAGCATTGTCGTGACAATCTCGCGGCGTAGCCGGTGTGAGTCCAGGTGGTCGCCGAAGCGTTCCCACAGGGCGTCCGGGAAGTACGCACGCAGCCGGTCGCGCAGCGCCGGATCGTCCGGCAGGTCACCGGCCAGCAGTTCGTCCTTGACGGCGAGTTTGACGTGCGCCATGAGGGTGGCCAGTTCCGGAGAGGTCAGCCCCTGGCGGTCCTGCGCACGCCGAGACAGCTCGCGCTTGTCCGGTAGCGCCTCGAGCACGCGGACCAGTCCGCGGTCGTTCTCCAGCCTGGCGATCATCCGGGCGTGTACGCCGAGCGCGGCGGCGGCAGTGGATCGGCTCACGCCGAGGATCCGGTTCTGGGAGCGGTTGTCCGCCAGGACGAGTCGGCTCACCTCGTCGGTCATGGAGCGCATCAGTGCGTCCCGCTCACCCGCGGCGAGGTTTCCGGACGCCACCATGCCGGCGAGCAGGATCTTGATGTTGACCTCGCGGTCGGAGCAGTCGACGCCGGCCGAGTTGTCCAACGCGTCGGTGTTGACGCGGCCCCCGGCGCGGGCGAACTCGATGCGGCCGAGCGGCGTCAGCCCCAGGTTTCCGCCTTCCGCCACGACGCGGGCTCGCAGGTCGCATGCGTCGACCCGGACCCCGTCGTTGGCCTTGTCTCCCACCTCGGCGTGGGACTCGCTCGATGCCTTGACGTACGTGCCGACGCCGCCGTTCCACGCCAGATCCACCGGGGCGCGCAGGATCGCGCCGATCAGCGCGGCGGGCGCGAGGGCGGTGACGTCGTCGGCGAGACCCAGCGCGCCTCGCGCCTCGGGGCTGATCGGGACCGATTTCGCCGAGCGCGCCCACACCCCGCCGCCCGCGCTGATCAGCGCGGGGGCGTAATCGGCCCAGGAGGAGCGGGGCAGGCCGAACAGTCGGTTGCGTTCCGCAAACGACGTCGCGGCGTCCGGGGTGGGATCGAGGAAGATGTGACGGTGGTCGAAGGCCGCGACCAGTCTGATGTGCGTGCTGAGAAGCATGCCGTTGCCGAACACGTCGCCGCTCATGTCGCCGATGCCGACGACCGAGAAGTCCTCGCTCTGGGTGTCGCGGCCCATCTCGCGGAAGTGCCGCTGGACGCTCTCCCAGGCGCCGCGCGCGGTGATGCCCATCGCCTTGTGGTCGTACCCGACCGAACCCCCGGAGGCGAACGCGTCGCCGAGCCAGAAGCCGTACTCGGCGGCGACCTCGTTGGCGATGTCGGAGAAGGTGGCGGTGCCCTTGTCCGCGGCGACGACGAGGTAGGTGTCGTCGGTGTCGTGGCGGACCACGTCGCGGGCGGGAACGACGGCGCCGGTGGCCGAGTCGATGTTGTCGGTGACGTCGAGCAGGCCGGCGATGAACTGCCGGTAGCACGCGACGCCCTCGGCGAGGTGCGCCTCGCGATCGGTGGCGTCGACGCCCGTCGGCGCGGGCGGTTGTTTCACGACGAACCCGCCCTTGGCGCCGACCGGCACGATGACCGCGTTCTTCACCGCCTGCGCCTTCACCAGTCCGAGCACCTCGGTGCGGAAGTCCTCCTTGCGGTCCGACCACCGCAGGCCGCCGCGGGCCACGGCACCGAAGCGCAGGTGCACCCCTTCGACCCGCGGCGAGCAGACGAAGATCTCGAATCGTGGCCGGGGGCGGGGGAGTTCGTCGATCTGCTGCGGATCGAACTTGAACGAGAGCAACGGCGAGCTGCCCCCACGGGTGAAATAGTTGGTGCGCAGGGTGTTTCGGATGAGTGTCGTGAAGGCGCGCAGGATGCGGTCCTCGTCGAGGCTGACCACGCTGCCGAGTGCGTCGTCGAGCCGGCCGGTCAGCGCGTCCTGCCGCTCCTCGTCGTTCGCGGCCGGGTCGAAGCGGGCTCCGAACAGCTCGACCAGCAACCGGGCGGACTCGGGGTGTGCGGAGAGGACCTCCGCGATCCTCACCTGGCTGTACGGAAAACTGGCCTGGCGCAGGTATTTTGCATAGGCGCGCAGCATCGACGCCTGCCGCCAGGTCAGACCCGCGCGCAGCACCAGGTGGTTGAAGGTGTCGACCTCTGCATCGCCGCGCCATGCCGCGGCGAAGGCGTCGGTGAATCGTGCGGCCATGCCGGGGTCGGACGGGGCGGGATCGACGTCGAGGGCGAGGCCGAAGTCGTAGATCCAGCAGTGGCTGCCGGCCGAGTCGGCCATCGGGTAGGGGCGCTCGTCGAGCACCTCGACGCCGAGAGATTGGATCACGGGCAGGATTCGGCTGAGCGAGACTGCTGCTCCGTCGATGTAGAGCGTCAGGCGCAGGTGGCCCCGTGCGGCGCCCGTCGGCGGGTGCAGGGCCACCTCGAACGAGTCGGAGCGCAACCCCTCGATTCGGGTGACGTCCGCGACGGCGCGTTCGGGGTCGAAGTCGTGTTTGTATGCCTCCGGCAGGGAGTCGGTGTAGGACTTCGCCAGCAGCGGATCTGCCATCCGGTCGCGGAAGTCGTCGTCCCAGGCCTGCGTCATCGTCGGCTTCTCCTCGTGCGGCGGCAGTTGTATATACAGGACCATACAACCATGTGAACTGCCTCACAAGGGGTCGAATCGTGGTGCCTGCTCGCTCAGCGTGGCGCGGGGACGTGGCCCGAGATGTGGGAGGTCAGGCGCTCGGCGCCGCCCAGCAGGGTCTGACCCACGGCGTCCGGCTCGGGATAGGCCAACTGTTTGCGCCAGGTGGTGCTCAGCGCCGMCACCGCACGGCCGTTGTGGTCGAACACCGCGGCGCCAACGGACCGCAGGCCCGTCGTCACCAGGTCCACCTCCTCTGCCCACCCGCGCGAGCGGGCCTCCGCGAGGATGCGGCGCAGTTCGGTCAGCGTCCGCGGGCCGAGCCCGGTCCGAGTGATGAAGTCGCCGCGCCGGGAGTACAGCGCCTTGACCTGAGCGTCGGGCAGGGCGGCGAGGATGGCGCGCCCGTTGGCGGTCAGGTGCGCGGGCAGTCGCACCCCGATGTCGGTGATCAGCGAGACCTCGGCCGCGGGTCCGGACGTGGGGCGTTCCTTGAGGAGGTAGACGGTCTCGTTGCCGTGCAGGATCCCGAGGTGCACGGCCTGTCCGAGTTGCATGGCCAGTCGGTGCAGGATCGGCTGCGCGAGCCGCTCGAGCGGCTCGTGGCGCAGGTAGGCAGAGCCGATCTCGAAGGACGTCACCCCGAGCCCGTACGCCTGCTCGCCCGGCACGTACACCACGAAGCCGCGCTCCACCAGCACGGACAGAATGTGGTACACCGACGAACGCGGCAGATCCAGGTCGCGGGCGAGCGCGGCCGCCTGCACCGGACCCGGGCGCTGCGCGAGTCGCACCAGGATGTCGAGGGCGCGACCGACCGCCGGCGATGCGCTGGAACTCGCTGGCCTGACCACGCTGCCGATTCTGCCAGCCTGGGCGCGATCGTCACCGAGCTCGGCCCGAGCGGTCGTGTCATACGGATTTGGATTGGTTCCAGCGGCGTGTCCTGCATGCTGACCATTGGGCCCCTGACGCCGGGACTTGACCCTGACACAGTGACAAGGACTCGAATGGTCGACGAAGGAGGTGGTTGTCGTGAACACAACCAACCGCGGTGGGCCGAATGCCTACCTCGTCGACGCCCTGGCCGCAGCCGACCCGTCGGCTCGGCTGCGGGCGGCACTCGCCGCAGGCACGGGTCGCGATCCCGGTCTCACGGAAACTCTCGTCGCTCGGTGTGCCGTCGAACCGGACTTCTTCGTCCGCGACATGCTGACCTGGTCGTTGTGCCGCCTGCCGGCCGAGATCACGGTGCCGAGACTGGTCCACGAGCTCGGGTCCGGCACCGCGCAGGCCCGCAGTCAGGCGCTGCACACCCTGTCCAAGATCGGCGATCGGCTCGCCTGGCCCGCGGCGTCGGCGCTGCTGCACGACGAGCACGACGAGGTCGCGCGCAGCGCGTGGCGGGCGGCCGTGGCGCTCGTGCCGCCCGACGACGAGGTCGCGCTCGCGGCCGATCTGGCGACCGAGCTCGGACGGGGCGACCGCGACATGCAGCTCAGCCTGAGCCGCGCGCTGGTGGCGCTCGGGGACGCCGTCCTGCCGGTCCTCGACGCGGCCGGGGCGAGTCCCGATCCGCGTATGCGTGCGCACGCGGATGCCACGAAGCAGCTCTGCCACGACCCCGACAGCGCGTTCACCCTCTCGCTCGAGATGGCGAAGCGCGTCGCGGTCACCGGCCCGGACACGTAGCGGGAGGAGACGGGATGTTGATCGGTGAGGTCTCGCGGCGGTCCGGCGTCAGCACGCGGATGTTGCGGCACTACGACACGCTGGGGTTGGTGAAGCCCACCGGCCGCACGTCCGGCGGCTACCGCGAGTACTCCGCCGACGACATCCGCCGCCTCTTCCACGTCGAGAGCCTGCGGACCCTCGGGCTGTCGTTGGACGAGGCGAGGCGCGCACTGGACGAGCCCGATTTCGCGCCGGGCGATCTGGTGGGAGACCTCATCCGTCACACGCGGGAGCGGATCGCCGCCGAGGAGGAACTGCTCACCAAGCTCGAACGCGTCGACGCCGCCTCGCCGGCGGAGTGGGACGACGTCCTGCGCGTCGTCTCCCTGTTGCGCGCGCTGGAATCGGAGTCCGGGGCCCGGCGGCAGCAGGCGATCCTGTCTCAGGACGGGAACGCGGCGCTGCCCGTCGCGGCGCTGGTCGAGGCGGCCTTGTCGGAGGACGACCCCAATGTGGCCGGGGCACTGCGGTGGTCGTTGGCGAGGGCCGGTGGTCGGGGACTCGCGGGCCTGGCCACCGGTCTCGACTCGGAGAACGTCGACGTCCGGCGTCGGGCGACTGTCGCGATAGCGGCGGTGCAGACTGCGGAGGCAACGGTGCTGCTGAGACGTGCTCTCGATGATTCCGACGCCACGGTCCGCGGGCGTGCGGCCCTCGCGCTGGGCTCTCGGGGGAGCGTCGACTCGACGCCTGTCCTCCTCGAGATGGTCGTCGAGGGGCGGCGTGATGTCGAGGCCGCCGAGGTGTTGGGCCTGCTGACGGAGGTCTCGCCGGGGGACCATGACGTCGTCGGGGTCCTGCAGGACAAGCTCGACAGTGTCGATGACGCGGGCACGCGGCTGCGAATCACGCAGGCGCTGGCGGAGATTCCCGGGCCGGCGGCACAGGAGGCGCTGGCACGGCTGGCCGACGACGGTGATCCGACGGTCGCGGGCACCGCAGCGGCGATCGTGAACACGCAGGACCGCGGACGGCGGCTGCGCCGACGGTCTTGACATGCAGTCAACCAAGCCGACCGCATCACCCGTGACCTGCTGGACGGCATGCCTTCCGAGTGCGGACCATTCACCTTCATCGGCGCGCTCGAGGGGTACTCAGTCGGCGACATCCTCTTCGACGACACCGTGACAGCCGCCGAGCTCTGGTGGGCGCCAACCCGATACGGACCCACGTGGCTTGTCCTCGGAACCGCAGCCGACGAATCGAGTTTCTGGCGACTCGTCGACGACGACGGTGACCTCAACACCCTCGGAGCCCACGGGCCGGCAACACGCCAGCGCGCCACCATCATCGGAAGTCTCGCCCAAACCAACTGAGTCGCCCGGGACCCGGTCCGCCGATCGGCGGAACGTCGGTGCTGTCTGGTTCAATGTCGCCAGAATCGGACGCGGGAGGGTGAGGACACCATGGGGACTTGGGGCAGCGGCAATTTCGACGACGACACCGCCGCCGATCATCTTTCGGACCTGACCGGCCGGCTCGTCGACGAGGTCACCAAGGCGATGTCCGGTGACGCGGTCGAGATCGAGCCGGACGAGTACTGGGGCGTCGCGGTGCCTTGCAACCTGGAGTTGCTTCACCTGCTCGCGCAGCAGCCCTACGTCGGGGTCAGCCTGCCCGACCCGGAGACCATCGTGGGCTGGAAGGACCGGTTCCTGGCCGTCTGGGAGGGGGCGATCGACGGGCTGGAGCCCAAGCCGGACTACAAGGAGCGGCGGCGCGAGGTCCTCGTGCGGACCTTCGACCAACTGGCGGAGTTGGCGAGGCGCGAGGGATGAGCACGGAGCGCACATTGACCGAATCCGAATCACCGTCCACTGCCGCACCCGGCGATGTCTTCGTCTTCCCCCTCGAACGGATTGGTCGCTACGGAGCCTGCCAGGTCGTCGCGGTCGACGAGTCCCGGGATCTCGCGACGGCCGCAGTCCTCGCTTGGACGGGCACCGAGGTTCCGGACGTCACCACGCTGGCCGGCGTGCCGCGGATGGTGCGGGACTACATGTTCTGGACCCCGGAGGAGATGTTGAGGAACGTCCCCCTGCGCGTTCCCGCTTCCTACCTTCGGATCGGTTCGCTCCCCGTGACCGGCGAGACCGTCTCCCGTGYCTACTTCGCGTGGGAGTTCGACCGGGACGTCGAGCGGCAGTGCCGCTGGGACTCGATTCCCAGCGAGACGAGGACCGCGTTCTCGGCCGCACTGGACGGTGCAGAAATGGCGCCGACACCAGGCCTCACGGACTCGCGCAGCGGTGAACAGTACGAGGCGCGCCTGGCCCATGCCCGCCGATTCAGTGACGACGCCGGCTACCGGATCGGCGACGACTTCAGCCTGGAATCGCTGCGCGCCTGGCCCGCCCTCTACCAGGTGGAGCTCCACGCGTGGCGCGACGACCTCCTGCCGTTCCTGGAAAGGTCACTGCTGGTGAAGGAACTGAGCCTCACCGGTCACGGACAACGGGAACTGGACTTCTCCCGCACGAACCTCGACCAACTCCAGATCGACATCACGGGACTACAACGACTCGTGCTCCCGCCGAGCCTCGACCACCTGACCTTGCGCGGCGAAGGCGCGGTCAACAGCTTCGACTCGCTGGACGCAATGATCGACGAGCTGAGCGCGGAGGAGCCCGCGTCGGAGCAGATGCTGCAGGTGGTCGCCGAGCGGGACGGCCGCTGGATCACAGTGAACCTCACCGGCGCCGTGCCGCCGGTGCGCGGCCTGGAACGCACGCACGGCCTGCGGATCAGCGCCATCGAGGAGCTCGCGCTCGGCGACATCGCCGAGCATTTCCCGGAGGTCTCCTGGCTCCACTTGTTCGGAGCCCCCGGCCTACTCGACGAACTCGAGGAATTGCAGAGGCTGCCGCAGCTGACGACCCTGTGGATCTGCGACCTGTTCGGCTACGACCCTTCCGACTTCCCGGGCCCCGACGAGCTCCCGTCCCTCACCGGCCTCGATCTCGACAGCATCCCCGCAGACGTCGCCACCGGGGTGCGCGCCCGGTACGCGTTGGTGCCGCGGGTCGAACTCACCGTCCGCAAACCTCGCAAACCCGAATGGCTGGCCGAGAACCTCGAGAACCCGCTCCGCCACTGGGACGGCCGTGACGGCATCCCCGATGCGGTCTCGAAGAAGGCGCGCACAGCGTTCGTCGCGGCGCTCCGTCAGGTCCGCGAGGCCTGCGGCGCCGACGAGCCCGTGCACACCGAAGCGGTCACCACGGCGGTCACCGAGTTCCTCGACACAATCGCCACTCTCAACCGCAAGCATCAATTCCTCTACACCCTGGAACGCGATGAGGTCATCGACGCCGTCGACGCCCTGACCGAAAGCCTTTCGCCCGAAGCTGGTCGCGCTCTCGAACCGCTCATCGAGGAAGCGCTGGACGACTGAACGTCAGTGAAGCCCTCCGGGTCGTGGCACACGAACAGCTGCTGGTCCCGCTCGAGGGTCGCCCACGCGCGGGTGGGCGTCGGGTGTGGTGACCCGCCAGCCGCTTCGCCGTTTCCGTCCCAGCGCCAGCGGTGGATCGGGCAGTCGATCGTTCCGCCCACGACGGAGCCGTTGCTCAGGTCGCCGCCCATGTGCGGGCAGCGGGCGTCGAGAATCCTGATCTCGCCCCGGCTGTCGGCGAACGCGACGAGCTTGGTGCCGAACACCGCGATGGCATGCGGCTTGCCATCGCGGTAGTTCTCGGCCGGTCCGAGGCAGTGCCATCCCGTCTCGACAGCGGTCAACGTGCGTCCCTTCGTTCCTGGTGTAGGCGCGCACCGTCCAGGGTCCAGTCGCGCGGCGCGGCGCGGCGTAGGCGTCGATTGACGCAAGCGTAGAAACGGCCGTGGCCGAGGTGGAACGACTTCTCCCACAGGGCGGGAGGGATCGAGCCGCGCAAGTGGTGCGTATCTGAGGGGTGGCTGTTGCCACCCCTCAGGGGACTGTTCGCATGCCGGGCACTCGACGGATGCTGGGGATCTGAAATCGACCACTCGCTGGGAGAGGCCCCTCGACCGGAAGGAACCCACCGCCATGCCACGCATCCTCGGCATCACCGTCACCGACGTACATGAACACGGGCCGCCGGGCGTCGCCTTGCCCGCCGTCGAATCAGTCCGGAAGGCGGTCCGCCACCATTGGGCCTACGCCCGGATCGGCATGTACCTGCTGCTCGCATCCCTGCCGCTGCTTGCGATCTCGGCTCACGTGTTCGGTGTGGTGCCGATGAGTGCCACCGGTCCGCTGGTGATCATTCCGCTCGCGGCCACCCTCGCCGTGTTGTGCGTGTTCGCTCCGCACCCGATCGACCGCATCGTCGGCCATGGCCTCGGCTGGGGGATGTTCGCGTGCCTGGCGTATGACGTCTTCCGCCTCGACACCGTGTATCTGCTCGGTCTCTGGGGCGACTTCATTCCGCACATGGGTACGTGGCTCCACTCGGGAACCGATGCCCGGACCGGCGCGATCGTCGGCTACCTGTGGCGCTACCTCGGTGACGGCGGCGGAATCGGAATCGCCTTCTTCCTCATCGCCCTCGCTTTCGGCCTCCAGCATCGGTCACGCCGCACCGTCCTCCTCGCGTTCGTCGGCTTCGCGGTGTTCCCCGTCTGGTCCGGCCTCATCGGGACGGTGGCCCTGTCGCCGCGCGGTCAACAGGACATGTTCCCGCTCACGCCGACGACGATCACGCTGTCGCTGATCGGGCACCTGATCTTCGGGCTCGTGCTCGGCCTCGGCTTCCTGCGTGCGCGGGACAGCCTCGGCCGGCACTGGCCGTGGCCGCCGCTGTTCCCGGTGCGGTCGAGGGCGGGTGCGGGACGGCACGTTTGAGGGTCCAACGATGCCTGGTCGCCGCTCGTACCATGTGGTGATGCGGCGCGTTCTGTTCGTCATCTCCGGGTGTGTGCTGAGCTGGGTGGTCGGTGCCGTCGTCGTGCGCCTCGGCTTGGACTGGGCGGACACCTTTCCGTACAGCGAGGCGTCCGAGTGGCGCTATCTCGGCATCGCGATCGCGGCCCTGCTCGTGGCGATCGGCGGGTCGGGGACGACGGTGCTCGTGGCGCGCCATCGCCACGCCGAGTACAAGGACACCGAATCCGGCAGGCCTGACGAGGGCTCCTGATCGCAACAATCTGGATGAGTTCCAGGTGCACGTCGCCGACCAATGGCTGTCGAGGTCGTCAATGTCGCCGCCCGCATCATCACCGAGAGTTGCGTCGTCCTCGACAACTCTGTTCCCCGGTCGCCGAATCGTGCAGATCAACATCGCCGCCATCGCCGCCGGCGGCGGCGGAATCCACCGCACCACCCGGCAGGAACCTGCGGACTGGAGCCGCGCGAGGACGTCCGTAAGGTGAGGCCTTGTGTCTGACCGAGAACTCCTCGCAGGCGCGAGCGTCATCGAGCTCGGCCCTGCCGTGGCCCGCTGACGGTAGAACCACAGGAAGGTCTCCGCGTGCCCACCCCTCAGCTCCTCGAATCGCTCCCGGACCCCGAGGAGTTGCGGCGCCGCAGCATCGTGCTGGCCGCACTCGACACGGTGATGACCACGGGCTCTCCCAAGTACATGTACCGACCCGGCTGGCGGGCCGACGAGTCGCTGGCCTCGATGGACAACGGTGCCGGCGACGAGTACTCGATCATCTTCGGTCCCAACGGAACCTACATTCGGGGATTCGACCACGAATCGGTCATGAACACCTACGACCGGGCCGAGGCCGCCCTCTGGCCCGGGCTCACCGACCACCTGCCCACTGTGTTCCGTTCCTACACAGACGATTTCACCCTCGACGGCGTGCCGACGATGACGGTGTGCCTGTGGTGGGCGGTGGGTGACTCGTCGTGGAACTGCTCGGACTTCGCCGATCCCGACGGCGATGCCTACGCGGACGGCGCGTCGTGGATGTTCGGGGCCTTGACCGACTGGACCCTGGACGGCTTCCTCGACCACGCGACCTACTACGGGTGTGAGATGAGTCCGGCTGTCGCGCACCACCTCATGGCGTCGCTCCCGCTCGCCGAGGAGCACATTGCCGTCCTGAATCCTGCGGCGGACGCGACCGGGGTCCTTGCCGACGTCGCGGCCCTCCGGTATCCCGTGCAGGCCGGCTGAACGCGCAGCGACGCCGCGCGCGGCCGTGGGCGCGTATCTTCCACCGAGTGACCACAGCCGAGTTTGCAGCACGCGTCCCGCACAGCCGACGATCCGTCCTCCGCGGGGCGGCCCTGAGCCTGGGTGCCATCGCCGCCGGATCCGTCGTCGGACCGTTGGCCAGCGCGCAGGTCGGGGCGGCGCCGACGGCGCTGCGCGGTAAGACCGCGGTCGTCGTCGGCAGCGGGTTCGGGGGCGCGGTCGCGGCACTGCGCCTCGGCCAGGCCGGTGTGCAGACCACGGTCCTCGAGCGCGGTCGGCGGTGGCCGATCGACCCGGCCGGCAACACCTTCTGCGCCGTCAACGAACCGGACCACCGGGCCGCCTGGTTCGCCGACCAGTCCCCGATCAACCCGCTGACCAAGTTCGTGCGCATCGACCGCTACCCCGGCCTCATCGACCGGGTCAAGGGCAACGGCATCGACGCGCTGTACGGGTCGGGGGTCGGCGGCGGCTCGCTGGCGTTCGGCGCGTTCACCCCGCAGCCGCGGCGCAAGGACTTCACCCAGGTCTTTCCCGCCCAGATCGACTACGACGAACTGGATCGGACCTACTACCCGCGGGCCCGGAAGATGCTGGGCACCTCGCCGCTGCCGGCCGACCTGCTCGCGCATCCGAACTACCGGGGGGCGCGGGCCTGGCTGGACTACATCGAGGACTTCGGCGGCGAACCCGTCCTGCACGACTTCTGCGTCAACTGGGACGTCGTCCGCGACGAGCTCGCCGGGCGCAGGCCCGCGTCCTACTCGATCGGGGAGGGCCCGTACGGCACCAACTCCGGCGCCAAGAACAGCGTCGACCACAACTACCTGCCAGCCGCCGAGGCCACCGGAAACGTGTCCATCCTGCCGTTGCACGAGGTGGTCGAGATTCGCGAGGTGCCGGGGCAGGACCGCTTCGAGGTGTCGGCCAAGCGGATCGACGAGACCGGCGCGGTGCTCGAACACAAGACGTTCGTCGCCGACTTCGTGTTCATGGCCGCCGGCTCGTTCTACACCAGCTCGCTGTTGGCCACCGCGAAGGCGAAGGGCACGCTGACCCGGCTGAACGACAAGGTCGGCAAGGGGTACGGCACCAACGGCGACTTCCTGATGTCGCGAGTCCTCCTGCGCCGCGACTGCGGCGCCAAGCAGGGTGGGCCCGGCGTCGCCGTCATGTACGACGACGACAATCCGGACGGGCCCATCTCCATCTCCTGGGAGGCGTCGCCGTTCCCGGACGTCGCCGGCGGCGGCATGATGGCCAACCTGATCCAGGTGATCACCGACGAACGCGGCAGCGTCGACTACAACCCGGTGACGGGCCGCGCCGAACTCAACTACCCGTTCGGCGAGGCGAACAGTGACGTCGACGCGCGCGGCAGGAACTTCGCAGGCCGCTTCCACGAGCGCACCGAGGTCCGGCAGGGTTCGCCCGCGACCGGGATCCCGGTCTACACCCGGCTGAGCGACTTCGGCTCGGGCTGCACCTGGCACGGACTCGGCGGTGCGGTGATGGGGCAGGCCTGCGACTTCGAGGGCAAGGTCGACGGGTACCCGAACCTGTTCGTCGTCGACGGTGCCCTGCTGCCGGGGTCGACGGCGCTGGTCAATCCGGCGCTGACAATCACGGCGGTGGCCGAACGCTGCCTGGACCGCTTCGTGCAGTCCCGATCGTGACGCGACGCCCTCGGGCGTTGGGCGGATGCAGGCAGAAGGAGTGCCAACCATGATCCTCCCGAAGGTCCGGGACCCTCGCTTCGTGACGATCCGACGCGGCGGGACCCTCACCGATTCGGATCACCGTCTCCTCGCCCTCTGGGCGGCATCGTGCGCGGAGCACGTCCTGGGTCTCTTCGAGTCGGCTCGGCCACAGGACCCACGGCCGCGTCAGGCGATCGAGCACGCCCGAGCCTGGGTGGGTGGCGAGGTCAAGATGATGCAGGCCCGGGCAGCGGGCGGCCATGCGATGGGCGCGGCCAGGGACCTGCGTGGGGCGCCGCGGCACGCCGCGTACGCCGCCGGCCAGGCCGGCGCCGTCGCACACGTCGCCGCGCACGAGCTCGGCG